>CANLGS010000754.1 GCA_947490035.1 Gemmataceae bacterium | reverse complement strand
GCCGCGGGGCCGCGAAGGTGTCGCAGTACGAGGGCATCTGCGACGCGAACGTCGAGGGCGACCGCAACGACGGGAGTGAGGTGCTGAAGCTCCGGTTCGTGACCGGCAACCACTTCGACGCGACGAAGCTCAAGCCGCTGCTGGCGGAACACCTGAAGGCGTTCCGCAAGGCGTTTGGCGGCAGTAGTGAGAAGGAAGCGGGGTAGCGGCGGAGTAGGTGCCGCGAGCCGAGCGGCACAGGATAGCCCGATAGTGAGTTGCACGGGCGCACCCGAAGCAATCCGAGTTGCGAAGCCGTGCCGCTCGGCAAGCGGCACCTACCACTGCTCGCTCAGGGCAGGTTGCCCAGCTCGATCTTGTTCAGGAACAGCATCCGGCGGTCGCCGCGCTCGTAGTAGTCCTCGAGCAGCACTTCGAGGTTCGGATCGACTTTCTTCGCCCGCGGCCAGTCGCGCGGCACGCCGCCGTTGTGCTGCACCCGCACCGGGTTCGTCCAGTCGATCATGTCCGTACTCAGCCACACCGTCAGGTGCTTCACCCCTTTCGTTTCCAGAAAGACGAGGTTGTTGCCGCGGATGTCGCCGAGCATGGTCGCCGGGACGACCGCGCCGCCGTTCTTGCCGACCACCGCCTTGTCCGCCTGGAGCCAGTAGAACCGGTTGTCGGTTTCGCGCAGCATGATCCACGGCTGGCGGTAGTTGCCCAGCGCCAGCACGCCGACGCCGTTGGTGCGGGTCTTGCGGCTCATCCACTCGAAGATGGTCGGCGTTTCGGCCCCGTACCACTCGACCCCGCGCCCCTTGTAGATCGCCATGACCGCGGGGAACCCCTTCGGCATCCACTCCTGAAAGATCTTCCTGAGGTTCTGCATCGAGTCGCCGGCCAGTTCCCCGGTCACGATGTAGAACGGGAGCTTCTGCGCGTTGCGCCAGGCCTCGACGAAGTGCCCGCCCCACCTGGGGAACGGCGACATCGGGACGACGCCGGCGAACAGGTCCGGGTGCGACACGGCGATGTCCATCGCCATGTTCGCGCCGTCGGCGGCGCCGCACAGGAACACGCGGTCATTGTCCACGGTGAAGTGCCGCACGGCGTCGCGCAGCGCGGCCGTGACGTACACGTGGTCCTCGCCCTTCCACTCCCACCCGCCCTTGCCGAACTGATTGGTCCACTCCGGTGCGATCACGATGTACCCGTTCTTCTCCGACTCGGTCATGAGTTGACCGACCATCGCCTCGGCCTCGTTGCCGGCGTGCGTGAGCACGATCAGGACCGGGTACGCGCGGCCGTGGTGATATTCGGGAGGCAGTTTCACGAGGTACTCGATGCCGCCGACGTGCCCGGCGACCGGGCCGGTCTTCCGCCGGTACACGCCGCCGGGGACGTGCTTTCCCAGCGGGACCGGCTTGCCGGTGCGGTTGTTCAGGTCTTCGGGATCGACCGGCGGCAGAAGCGAGATGAGTTGCGCGAGCTGGTCGATGCCGACCGTCACGTTCTTCTTGTAACGCCCGAGTACCTCCTGCCGCGCGCCCGGCGTGTCGCCGCGCTGGTACGCCAGCACCATCTCGCGTGCGTTCCACGTCTTGAGCGCCGCCTCGACGTTCGGGGTTGCTCCGTTCTTGCCCATCGCCCACCCGCTGATGGCGGTGGCGATCAGTTCGTCGGGCTTCTTGGTCGGCTCGCGGCCGGCGGCGCGCTCGCGCTCGGCCTGCGTCGCGAGCGTGACGAACGTCTCGATGCGGATGGCCGAGTCCGGGTGCAGTTCCGCGAACACCCGACCGGCCGCCGTCGCCAGTTCGAGCGCCTGGGGCGTGATCTCCTTCGCTGGTTTCCACGTCGCCAGCGCAAGCCCGCCGCCCGCGGCGAGCAGGGGGTTGAGCGCGTCTCGGCCGCTGACCACGTCCGTCAGTCGGCCGAGCAGCCGGCGGGCGGTGTCGTGCCGCTCTTGCGCGGTCTTCAGATCGGCGCCGACCTTCGCCGCCCGCGCCACCTCCTTCGGCTCGGCGTTCTTCTCCGGGAAGATCGCGAGCAGTTCCGCCGCGAAGATGTACCGCCCCGCGCCAAGCGCGATCTCCGCTTCCTTCACGACGAGTTCGGCGGTCGCCTGGTCGATCTCCTTGAGAATCTTCTCGTGGGCGTCCTTCGCCTCCTTCGGGAAGTCGGCGGGGTGGTCGCGCTTGAGGCGGTCGAGTTCGTCCTTCGCGGCCTGAATCCACCCGGTGTCGAGCATGAACTTGGCGATCGCGACCCGCCGCAGCGGGTTGCACTTGCCGTCCGGTTCGTTCAACTCCGGGTGCATGACCAGAAGCTTGCGCACCGACTGCGGATCCCACTCGGACGTGCGGTAGGTGAGCCGCCACTGGTGCGTCGCGGACACGACGTAGATGAAGTACGGGTCGAGGTGGGTAATCTGCTGGTCGATCTTCTGGTTGGCGCCGACGGACGCCTTCACCTCGACCACACGCACCCACCGGGAGTTGAAGTCGCCGACCGAGACGGCCTCGCCGACGCCGGCGAGCGGGAAGTTTCCCTTCCGGCCCAGAAACGGGGTCGTGTACGCCTTGTACTCCGGCCGCAGTTTGATGTCGGGGGAAATCGCGCCAAGCTGTTTCGAGTGTGTGCTGAAGATCGTCACCTTCGGCCCCTCGTCGATCATGTCGAGGCCGTTCGCCTTGACGACCACGACCGACGTGCCGCTGGGCTTGTCGAACACCATCTGCGATTCTTTCCGCACGTTGCCCTGGATGACGAAGCCGTCTTTGAGGATGACGACATCGGCGGCGGAGACGGCCGCGGCACAGCCGGCGAAGAGCGCGAGCGCGAGGAGCTGGCGTGTGCGGCGTGCGGTCATCGGTTGCTCCGGTCGGTGGTCGAGTCTAGAACACCCATTGTTCCCCGGCGGCGCCGGCAGATCAAGCGCGAGCCGGGATTCGGCGCCCGCCGCGCGGCGAGGCGATATACTGCTGCTAACGCTGAAACCCATGCCCTTGTTGGCCGGAG
>CANLGS010000753.1 GCA_947490035.1 Gemmataceae bacterium | reverse complement strand
GAGCAGCAGCAGTTACAACCTGACCCATCTCAAGGCTCTCGAGGCCGAGAGCGTTCACATCATCCGCGAGGTCGCCGCCGAGTTCGAGCGGCCGGTGATGCTGTACTCGATCGGTAAAGACTCCGCCGTCATGCTGCACCTGGCGCAGAAGGCGTTCCACCCCGGCCGGCTGCCGTTCCCGCTGCTGCACGTCGATACGACCTGGAAGTTCCGGGCGATGATCGAGTTCCGCGACCGGTTCTGTCGCGAACAGGGTCTCGACCTGAAGGTCTGGACCAACCAGGAGGGGAAGGCCCAGGGGATCAACCCGTTCGACAGCGGCTCGAAGAAGCACACCGACGTGATGAAGACCGTGGCGCTGAAGCAGGCGCTCAACCACTATCAGTACGACGCGGCGTTCGGCGGCGCCCGCCGCGACGAGGAGAAGAGCCGGGCGAAGGAGCGGGTTTACAGTTTTCGCGACCGCTTGCATCAATGGGATCCGAAGAACCAGCGGCCGGAGCTGTGGAGCCTCTACAACGGCAAGGTAAACAAGGGCGAGAGCATCCGCGCCTTCCCGCTGAGCAACTGGACCGAACTCGACGTGTGGCAGTACATCTACCTGGAGAACATCCCGATCGTGCCGCTGTACTTCGCGGACGTGCGCCCGGTCGTCGAGCGCGACGGTACGCTCATCATGGTGGACGACGACCGGATGCGGCTCAAGCCCGGCGAACAACCGATGATGAAGCGGGTGCGGTTCCGCACGCTGGGCTGCTACCCGCTCACGGGCGCCATCGAGAGCAACGCGACCACGCTGCCGGAGATCATCGAGGAGATGATCCTGGCGCGGAACTCCGAGCGCCAGGGCCGGGTGATCGACCACGACGAGACGGGTTCGATGGAGCAGAAGAAGCGCGAGGGGTACTTTTGAGAGATTTGCGGTGGGGCAGCGGGAGTAGAAGAAAAGAACCGCAGATGACGCAGAGAACGCAGATCAGAGAAGAACAGAACCAGGGTTTTCAGAACCGAGTTTCTTGGTCTTGATCTGCG
Organism: Gemmataceae bacterium; assembly: GCA_947490035.1. GTDB lineage: Bacteria > Planctomycetota > Planctomycetia > Gemmatales > Gemmataceae > Gemmata. The sequence continues at coordinate 1,968 of CANLGS010000753.1, read as the reverse complement.
TTCTCTGCGTCATCTGCGGTTCTTTTCTTCTGCTCCCGCTGCCCACTGCCCACCGAGAACTATTCAGATGCAAGCCGTTGACCTGGGTCAGGAAGACATCCACGCCTACCTCGCGCGCCACCAGAAGAAGGAGCTGCTGCGCTTCCTTACCTGCGGCAGCGTCGATGACGGTAAGAGTACGCTCATCGGCCGGCTGCTGCACGACACCAAGATGATTTACGAGGACCAACTCGCCGCGGTGAAGCGCGACAGCGAGAAGGTCGGCACCACCGGCGCCGGCGAGATCGACCTCGCCCTGCTGACCGACGGCCTGAAGGCCGAGCGCGAGCAGGGCATCACCATCGACGTCGCGTATCGCTACTTCTCGACCGACCGCCGCAAGTTCATCATCGCCGACACGCCCGGCCACGAGCAGTACACGCGGAACATGGCGACCGGCGCCTCGACGTGCCAGCTCGCCATCATCCTCATCGACGCCCGCCACGGCGTGCAGACGCAGACCCGCCGGCACTCGTACATCGTGTCGCTCTTGGGCATCCGGCACGTCGTCGTCGCCATCAACAAGATGGACCTCGTCGGCCACTCGCGCGAAGTCTTCGAGCGGATCAAGGACGACTACACGGGCTTCGTCGCCAAGCTCAACCTGCCCGACGTTACGTTCATCCCGATGTCGGCGCTGAAGGGCGACAACGTCGCGTCCAAGAGTGAGGCGATGCCGTGGTATCACGGTCTTGCGCTTCTGGAACACCTGGAGACGGTCCACATCGCCAGCGACCGCAACCTGACCGACCTGCGGTTCCCGGTGCAGTACGTCATCCGCCCGAACCTCGACTTCCGCGGCTTCGCCGGCACGGTGGCGTCCGGCATCATCCGCAAGGGCGACGAGGTCATGGTGCTGCCGTCGGGCAAGCGCAGCCGGGTGAAGGCGATCGTGACCTACGACGGCGAACTGGAAGAAGCGTTCGCGCCGCAGGCGGTGACGGTCACGCTGACCGACGAGGTGGATGTCAGCCGCGGCGACATGCTCGTTCACCCCGACAGCCTGCCGCACGTCAGCAGTCAGATTGAGGCGATGGTGGTGTGGATGGACGAGCAGCCGTTCGTGCCCGGACGGACGTACACGCTCAAGCACACCACGCGGCAAGTCGCCACCGAGGTGGCCGCTTTCCGCTACGGAGTCGATGTCAACACCCTTGAACACCGGCCTATCACGCGACTGGAATTGAACGAGGTCGGGCACGTGCAACTCAGCCTGACACAATCGCTGGCGTGCGACCCGTACCGCACGAACGCCGCGACCGGGGCGTTCATCCTCATCGACCGGTTGACGAACACCACGGTCGGCGCCGGCATGATCCTGGAGGCGGGCAGCGGCCGGTCGCCCGGTGATGTGTGGGCTACGGAGCCGGCGGTGCGCCTGAAGGTGCGCGACAGCCTGATCGCCCCGGCCGAGCGCGAGCAGCGTTACGGCCAGGTGCCGGTGACGGTGCTGCTGGTGGGGCTGACGGGCAGCGGCAAGAGCCGGATCGCTTACGCACTGGAGCGCCGCCTGTGGGACGAGGGCCGCGCGGTGACCGTGCTGTACGGCCAGAACATGCGGCAGGGGCTGAACCGCGACCTGGGGTTCACGGCCGACGACCGCTCGGAGAACCTGCGCCGGTCGGCCGAGGTGGCGCGGCTGATGAACGACACGGGCGTCATCACCATCGCCGCGTTCGTGGCCCCGCACGAGGCGGTGCGCGAGAAGGCGAAGCAGGTGATCGGCCTCGACCGCGTGTTGGAGGTGTACTGCGCGGCGCCAATGGAGGTGCTGCGGGCGCGCGACCAGAGCGGCGCGTACCGGTTGGCCGACGAGGGCCGCATCGCGCAGATGCCGGGCGTGACGGCGGCGTTCGAGGAGCCGAAAGCGCCCGACCTCGTGTTGCAGACCGACCAGATCGGCGTGGACGAGAGCGTCAGCCGCATCGT
>CANLGS010000752.1 GCA_947490035.1 Gemmataceae bacterium | reverse complement strand
GCACGCTGCCGGACCCGCTCGTCGAATGCCTCGACGGTGCCGACGCGAGTGCTCTCACGCCGAAGCGCTCGGAGTCCGTCACCGCGCCGCAGGCGCTCGCGTTGTTGAACAACGAGTTCGTGCTGGTCCACGCGAAGGCGATGGCCGCGCGCCTGGAGAAGCACTCCGCGGAGCGCGCGAAGCAGATCGAATACGGCTGCCGGTTGGCGTGGGGTCGAGCGCCAACCGCGGAGGAAGCGAAGCTGTTCGCGGGCTACGCGGACAAGCACGGGCTGGCGAACCTGTGTCGCGTGCTGTTCAACACCAACGAGTTCCTCTTCGCGGACTGAGGGTTCGGTGCCCACAGAGGCCGCGTCGCCCGCCCAGGGTTTGCGAGCGAAGCGCTCGCCGCACCCTGGGCTAACATCTGTCGCCCTCTCCGAGGGCTGAAAGGCAGTGATGACACACTCGCGACGCGACTTCCTCTTCTCCCTCGGCGGCGGGCTGGGCGGGCTGGCGCTCACGCAACTGCTCGCGGACGCGGGCGAACTGCCCGGCGGCGACAAGCCGAAGGCCGCGTTCAACGGCGGACTACATCATCGCGCGAAGGTTGCGCGCGTCGTGCAACTCTTCATGAACGGCGGCGTGTCGCAGATGGACACGTTCGACTACAAGCCCGCGTTGGAGAAAGGGCACGGGAAGCCGTTCGACCCCGGCACCACCGAGAAGCCCGAAGGCGTCACCAGCACGCCGGGCAACTTGATCAAGTCGCCGTTCAAGTTCGCGCAGCACGGGCAGTGCGGGCGGTGGGTCAGTTCGGTGTTCCCGCACCTCGCGACACAAGTCGACCGCATGGCGTTCCTCATGGCGGTCGCGTCGAAGACGAACGTCCACGGCCCGGCCAGCTACATGATGAACACCGGGTTCATCCTGCCGGGCTTCCCGTGCATGGGCGCGTGGCTCTCGTATGGCCTGGGCCGGTTGACGGATAACCTGCCGACGTTCGTCGTGCTGCCGGACGCGCGCGGGCTGCCGTACAACGCGAAGGGCAACTTCGGCGCGGGCTTCCTGCCGGTCGCGCACGCGGGCACCATCCTCAACGCCGGGGGCAACCCGCCGATTCCCGATCTCGCGCCTTCACCGAAGGAGAAGTTCGTCACGCCGGACGCGGACCGCGATGCGCTGGCGTTGTTGGGCAAGGTGAACCGGAGCCACGCGGAGACGCGGCCGAACGATTCACGTCTGGAGGCGCGCATCGAGAGTTACCAACTGGCCGCGAAGATGCAGCAGCACGCACCGGAAGCGTTAGACTTGAATCGTGAGAGCCTGAAGACGCGCGCGAAGTACGGCCTCGACGAACCCGCGACCGCCGACTTCGGCCGGCGGTGTCTGCTCGCGCGGCGGTTGCTCGAACGCGGCACGCGGTTCGTGCAGGTGTGGAGCGGCGCCGGCGGGCCGTCGAACAACTGGGACAACCACACCGATATCATCCGCGAACTGCCGCCCATCGCGCGGTCTGTGGATCAACCGTCCGCGGCGCTGCTTCAAGACTTGCACGATCGCGGAATGCTTTCGGACACGTTGGTTGTGTTCAGCACGGAGTTCGGGCGACAGCCGTTCACGCAAGGCGCGGTGGGGCGCGATCACAACCAGGGAACGTCGGTCGCGTGGCTCGCTGGGGCGGGCGTCAAGGGCGGCGTGAGCCACGGCGAGAGCGACCCGTGGAGTTGGCGCACAGAGAAGGATCGCACCTACAGCTACGACCTGCACGCGACGATTTTGCACCTGATGGGCATCGACCACACGCTGCTGTCCGTGCGGCACGACGGCACCGACCGGCGCTTAACAGACGTGCATGGGCACGTCATCGAGAAGGTGTTGGCGTAGGACAGGCTTCGAGCCTGTCTAATCAATGACAGGCTGGCAGCCTGTCCTACTTCTTGATCTGCTGCTCGTCCACCACGAACTCGTAGCCGCCGCCGCGGATCGTGACGCGGAACACCGTCTCCTCGATGTCCTCGGCGCGGCGGTTGCGGTAGCTCGTCTCCAGCCGCGCGAGGTCGGTCTCAAGCCCCTTCGGGAAGAACGCGAAGAACGTCTTGGGCGTGAAGTCCAGCCCCACCGCGCCGGCCACGCCCTGCACCGCGTCGCGGCGGGTGTCGCTGAACTGAATCTTGCCCGCCAGACCGCGCAGGTCGGCGTCGCTCGCAACCTTTCCGTTGGGGGTGCCGAGGTTAGTAATGAGGATGCTGTCCTTGCTGCTCGGAATGGGGAACAGCAGTTCCGCGTTCATCGCCTTCAACTGTTCGAGGTAGTCGCGGCCGTTGGCGACCTTGAAGCGCAGCACCCAGCGCAGCCCGCGAGCGCGGGTCGAGTCCGCACCGGTGCCGCCGGGACCGGCGCCCGGCGTGCCGTCGAAGCCCTTGCCCGGTTGGTTCCCCTCGCCCTTCTGCGACCCCACGCCCAAGAGCTTCTTCCGCAGGTTGTCGTCGAGTTGGCTGTACGCGGCGGCGTTCGAGGCCGCGATGGGAATCTTCCCGCTCGGGTCTTCCAGCACGATCTTCTGGATGTTCTCCCGCGCCTGCTCGATGGCCGCCGTGACCGGGACGACGCTCTTGGTCGAGTTCATCGGCGACATGTCGCGGACGAGGTCCGGGTCGGGGTTGCCGCCGGAGCCGGCCGAGCCTTCGCCGGCGTCGTCCATCCCGCCGACCGCGACCAGTTCCAACTTCGGCCCGGGGTTTTCGTCGTCGCGCATCACCGAGAAAAGGGCATACCCCCCGCCGACGAGGATAACAACGTGAACGAGCACGGCGGCGACGGCCGCGAGCGGGAACTCCAGCCGCCGGTTGTAGCAATCCCAAAACTCCTCGTCCGGCAGACCTTCGACGACGAACGGCGCTTTGACGGCCTTCGGGTTCGGAGCGGACGGCACTGCGGGCATGACGAACCCTCACGGGGACGCGGCTTCACCGACTCTAACATACCCGCGCGCCGGGCGTTTGAAAAAAGAAATGGCCCGCTGATG
>CANLGS010000751.1 GCA_947490035.1 Gemmataceae bacterium | reverse complement strand
TCACCCTATTCAGGGTGAAAACAATGCAGGCTGCAAGCCCGACACTTCTCAGCCCAGGGCAACGCCCTGGGTAGGCGTCGCTAGTGGTTGAACGTGAACTCGGTGGAGTTAAACAGCCCCCACAGCACGTCGCCGTAGACGGTGTTCACGGCGACCGCCTCGAACCGCTTGCGGGTCGCGGCCTGTTGCTGTTCGAGCGTCTCGAGTTGCTTCGCCACCGAGATCGCCTCCTTGCTGCCCTTTGGCAACTTCGCAAGCTCCGCCTTGAGTTCCCCGACCCGCACCTCGGACCGGGCGTAATTCGCATCGGGCTTCAGGAGCAGCGCCCCGAGTTCCCGCAGGCGGTCCGGCTCGGTCTCGCGGCGCACGATCTCGGCCAGCCCCTTCTTCTCGCGCTCGGTCGGCTTGCGGCACAGCGTCCGCAGGTACAGTTCCTCGATCACCGCTTCCGGCGTCTTCTTCTCCGCGAGCAGCGCCGGCAGGAGTTTTCCTTGCGCGATCTTCAGCGTGATCGTGTCGCCGTTGACGAGGTGCAGCGCCTGCGACAGGTTCGCTTCCATGTTCACCTCGCACGAACACGCGGTCTCGCGCGGCGCGCGGCCGAACGTCGTGAGGAAGTAGTTCGACACCTCGCCGGTGTGGATCTGCACCGCGCGCGTGCCGGGGGGCGACAGCGCGAACCGGTCCTCGGTGCCGGTGACGCGCGTGATCGTGTCGAGCAGCACCTCGGCGCGAAGCCGGCGCACGTAGGAGTGCGAGAAGTACACCTCGTCCAGTTCGTTCGTCGGGTTGGTCGCGGCGGCGAGTTGGTACGTGCGCGAGTTGCAGATGTCGCGCACCAACTTCTTCTTGTCGAACTTGTACGCGGCCATCTTCTTGCCGAGTTCTTCGAGCAGTTCCTTGTTGCTCGGCGGGTTGCTGATGCGCACGTCGTCCACCGGATCGACGATCCCGCGACCGAAGAAGTGCGCCCAGATGACGTTCGCCATCGTCTCGCGGAACGCGGTGTTGTCGTCCGCCGTCAGCCACTTCGCCAGCGCCTTGCGCGGGTCTTGCCCTTCGACTTCCGGCGTCGCACCGCCGAGGAACTTGGGCTTCATCTGCCGGCCGTCAACGGGGTGTGCCACGGTGTTCGCCGCGTTGTTGTTCGTGACCACGACCTCGCGGCCCTCGACGCCGCGCTTCAGGTTCACGCCCGCGAAGAACGCCGAGAACCCGTAGTAATCGTCGAGCGTCCAGCGGTCGAACGGGTGGTTGTGGCACTGCGCGCACTGAATGCGGGTGCCCAGGAACACCTGCGCGATGTCCTCGGCCGTCTTCTGCGGGGTGAGCCGCTCGCCGGCGGTGTACAGGTTCGCCGTCGGCGACTTGAAGTTGCTGCCGCTGCCGACGAGCAGTTCGGCCGCGAACTCGTTCAGCGGCCGGTTCTGCGCCATCTGCTCCTTGACCCACGCCGAGTAGGAGAACATGGCCTTCGCGTCGCGCCCGTACTGCGGCACGTTGTTGTACGCGCGGATGCGAAGCAGTTCGCCCCACTTCATCGTCCACATGTCCACGAACTCGGGGCGGTCGAGCAGCGCGTCGATCAACTTCTCGCGCTTCTTGGTGTCCTTGCTCGCGTGGAACGCGTCGTACTCGTCGCGGGTCGGCGGCAGCCCGATCAGATCGAAATACACGCGCCGCAAGAACACTTCGTCCGAACACAAGTCGGACGGCGCGAGGTGCAACTTCTTCAACTTGTCGAAGACGAGTCCGTCGATGTAGTTGTGTTCGGGCGGGTTCGGCCACGTGAACTTGTCGTCGGTCGGCAGGACGATGACTTCACTGCCGACGGTGAACTTGCCGAACCGGGCGAAGACGAACGCGCCGCCGCGCCCGCCGCCGGTCACCACGCCGTCCTTACCGATGGCCCCGATCGCCTCGTTGTTCGTGAGGTACAGCGCGAGCCGGGTCACGTCGCGCGTCGAGCCGTCGCTGTACTTCGCCATCACCACCGTTTTCTGCGTCTGCCCCTTCGCGGCGAACACGACCTTCGCGGGGAGCATCTCGACGCCGGTCGGGACGGGCGTGTTCGGCCCGTCGTCCGGCGCGCCGGCCTTCAGCCAGCTCAACAGGGTCTTGTAGTCGTCGTGTTTGGTGTCGAAGAGTTTGCCGCCGGTGTGGGCGACAGTCCCGGTAACCTTTTCGAGCAGCAGGCTCTTTTCCGGCGCGGCGAGATCGACGCGACGACCGACGATCGCACGCGTGAGACGATAGTAGTCGCCGGCGGGGTCGTACCCGAACAGCGACAGCATGAAGCCGTCCTTGCCGCGGGCCGCGCCGTGGCAACTGCCGTTGTTGCACCCGTGCTTCATGAACACCGGCATCACATCCAAGCGAAAGCTCACCGGTCGCGCCGCGCCCGCGTCCACCACCACAACAGCAACCTCGGTCTTCAGCCCACCAGCTTCGACCGTGAGCGTCGTGCGCCCGTCCTTCTTGGGGCTGAGCGTCTGCCCGGTGAGCGCCGCGACCGCCGGGTCCGCGTCGACGAGCTTCGCGGTCGCGGTCACGTCTCTGGTCGTGCCCTGAGCGTCCGTCACCTGAACGACGAGCGTTTGCCGGTCTTCCTGCCCCGCAAGTCCGACGGTCGCGGGGAAGACCTTCAGCGTGGACGCCGCGTCCGCGTGTGCGGTGAGCGCGAAGACGGCGACGACGGTCAGGAGGAAGGTACGCATATGGGTGTTCGTTGTGGGTTGTCGTCGCGGGTACACAGGGCTTCCGGCCTGTGCTACAAACGCCGGCCCTCCGGGGCGGAAAGGCACGGCGCGATCGGTATTTGTTCTGCACCCCGGAGGGGTCGCCGTTTGTAGCACAGGCCGGAAGCCCTGTGCGCCGGGCGTGGCGTTACTTCCCCTTTGGCGGCGCGCCGCGTTCGGCGTCGATCCGCAGGATGCCGCTACCGCTGAGTTGCCGCACCGACTGGCCGTTGTCGGTCACGGTCACGTCCAGCACGACGCCCTGGTAGTT
>CANLGS010000750.1 GCA_947490035.1 Gemmataceae bacterium | reverse complement strand
GGGCGGTGCTGATGTTCCGCAGCAGCGGGTCGAGGTGCTTGCGGGCGGTCTCGAACTTCGCCTCGCCGTACTTGGCCTTGATCGCCGTGACGAGAGCGCCCGCGCGCTCCTCGAACTCCGCGATCGACTTGTCGTTCGGCAGGCAGTACAGCTCCTGCACCGAGTTGTCGTCGCGCCAGGTGGTCCGCGAGACCGGCCAGTAGAAGTCGATGTTGGCGAACATGAAGGACTGTTCGAGCTGGTTCTTCTTCAGGATGCCGCCGGCGTCGTCGGTGTAGATGGCGTGGAGCGCGGGGTGCGAGCGCTTTTCGGGGTCGCGGAGGACGACGCGCTTGACCAGCGTGAGTTCTCGGGCCAGCTTCTGCTCGTTCGTCAGTTCGACCGAGTACTTGACGGGCAGCGGCACCGGGAAGAACCCATCGATCACGCCGGTGGCGTCGTTCTTGCGGTGCAAGAGCTTGTTGTACTCTTCCGGCTGCACGTCCGGTCCGAGGAAGACGCCGACCCCGCCGCCCTCCTTGACGAACCGCTCCAGGTTCGCGACCGCGGCCGCGCTCAGCGAGGGGACGTTCAGCAGGTAGATCGTGCTGAACGGCCGCAGGTCGTAGGCGTCGAGGTCGCTCGGCTTGAGCGCCGGCTTGTCGAGCGGCGGCCCCCAGTCGAAGCCGCTGAAGTCCTTATTCTCGAGGAAGAGCTTGCGCATGTAGAAGCTGTCACCCTCCGGCCTCTGGCGCTTGTCTGGGCGGCCCTCGACGACGAGGACTTGCAGTTTCGGCCGCACCTCGACGACGGTGTGGCGCACGTTGTCGATGGCGAGGCCGCCCGCCTCGCCGCTCGCGAGGTACGCGGTGATCAGGCTGAACCGGTCGAGCGGGCGCTCGCGCGTTCCGGTCTGGGTGAACGTGCCGGACACCGACTGAACCTTCTCCTGGTTGGCCGGCAGGTTGTTAAACACCATCGTCGGCACCGGCCCCTTGACGCCGTTGACGAGGAACTCGACGCGCACGTCCTTCAGGTCGATGCCGCCGAAGTTCTTGATGCGCACCTCGATGTCGGTCTGCTGGTTGAGCGCGACGACGCGGTTGCGCGGTTTCACTTCGATAATCGCGACGTTGTCGGTAAACTGTGGCGACTTGCGGTCGGGCTTGCGCGTCGGGTTTGCCACGTCGATCAGGTGAACCGTGACGCCGAGTTCTTTCAACTCGCCGAGTTTGTCGGTGATGGCTTGCCCGTCTTCGGCCCACTCGACGTTCCGCAGGTCGGAGATGACGTGGATCACCTTCGCGTCGGACGCGGGCGCGTAGCCCAGCAACACCTTCGCCTGGGTGAGACCGTCCTTGAGGCTGCGGCGGACGGTCGCGACTTGGAGCGGCTTCAGGTGGCTCTCCATCGCGTCGATGTTCGTCGCGCTGACGCGCCCGTCCTCGTACTTCGCCGGGAACGGTTTGTCCATTTCCGACAGCCGCACGACCTGGAACGTCTGAGCGGTGGTCGCCTCGCCGGCGGCCGGCATGAGCTTCTCGTACACGAGCTTCTTGGCTTCCGTGTAGGCGTCGGTCGGGGTGCCGTCCTCGCGGCGCCACGCGTCGGCCATGCTGGGCGTGTCGTCGAGGATGACGAGGTGCGTGGTCGGCCGGGTCTCCTGGCCCGTGGTGGTTCCGCAGCCGCCGAGGTAGCGCGCGAACAGTACGCCCGCGAGGAAGACGAGCAGGCACCGCAGGAAGAGCAGGAGCAACTGCTCCAGAATCTTGCGCCGGCGCATGCGCTTCTGCGCTTTGAGCAGGAACTCCATCGCCGCCCACTTGATCCGCCGGAAGCGAATCCGGTTGATGAGGTGGATGATGATGGGCGCGCTGATGAGGGCGGCGCCGGCCAGGAACGTCCACGGGTTCAGGAACAGCGACAGCATCTCAGAAACTCGGAATGCGGAGTTCGGAACGCGGAACGAGAAGCGGGAACAACGGTGAAGCGTTCGGGAATGCTGCGGTCTTCGTTCCGAATTCCGCGTTCCGCATTCCGCGTTACGATGTCAGCGGCGGGCCGGGTTGGCCCGCGTGGCCATCCGCTGGAAGAGGAACTTCGAGAGGACCGCGTCCATGTAGTCGCTCGTGCGCAGCAGCGTGTAATCGACGCCGATCCGCGTGCAACCGCGGCGCACTTCCGTGAGGTAGATTTCCAGCTCTTCGAGGTAGCCCTCGCGGAGCGCGCGCGGGTCGCACAGCAGGTCCGGTTGTTCCTCAAGCCCCTCGAATTTCGTCATCCCGGAGAACGGGAACTGGAGTTCGTCGTCGTCGAGGATGTGGAACGCCATCACGTCGTGCCGCCGGTGGCGGAGCATCTCCAGCCCCTTGAACAGCGGCTCGCGGTCGCACAGGAAGTCCGAGAAGATGAGTACCAGGCCGCGGTTGGGCATGCTCTCCGCGACCTGTCGCATGATTTTCAGGATGTCCGTCTTCTCGCGCGGGTTGGACACGTGCAGCGCCTTGGTCACAGCATCCATGTGCCGGACGGAGCTACGCGGCGGGATGGCCTCGCGCACGTCCGAGTCGAACGTGATGAGACCGCACGAGTCCTGCTGCTTGACGGTCAGGTACGCGAGGCACGCGGCGGCCGTCGCGACGTAGTCGTACTTGTACAGCCCGCCGGCCTTGCGCCGCTTGTCGGCGCCGTAGAGCATGGACTCGCTGGCGTCCACGACGACGTAGGAGCGGAGGTTGGTTTCCGCCTCGTACTGCTTGATGACGAACTTGTCGGACCGCTGCCACACCTTCCAGTCGATGCGGCGGAGGTCGTCGCCGGGCATGTACTCGCGGTGCTGGACGAACTCCACGCTCTGTCCGTAGATGGGGCTTTTGTGCATGCCCGAGATGTACCCCTCGACCACCTGGCGCGCCCGCAGGTCCAACTGCGAGATGCGCGCGATCACCTTGGGGTCGAGGAACCGGCGCGGGTTGTCGGAGTCGGATTTCTTGGCCATCGCTGTCAGTTCCAGGTGGGAGTCAAATGACGCATCGGCG
>CANLGS010000749.1 GCA_947490035.1 Gemmataceae bacterium | reverse complement strand
GTCCGCACTCACGCTGTCCGCCGCCTCGTACAACCGCGCCGCCGATGGCCCAAACGCGAAGGTTCGCGTCGCCGTCATGGGGCTGCGCGTGCGCGGCAAGCAACTCGCCCCGCCGTTCGCCGCGACGCCCGGCGTCGAGATCGCGTACCTCGTCGATCCCGACCCCGCGATGGTGAAAGGCGCGCTCGACGCGCTCAAGAACCCGGACCCGGCACCGAACGTCGAGACCGACATTCGCAAAGTGCTGGAAGACAAGTCGGTGACGGCGGTGGTGGTGTCGGCCCCGGACCACTGGCACGCACTCGCGACCGTGTGGGCGGCCGAGCGCGGCAAGCATGTCTACTGCGAGAAGCCGGTTTCGCACAACTTGAACGAAGGCAAGCGGATGGTCGCGGCGGCCCGCAAGTACAAGGTCGTGATACAGGCCGGCACGCAGCGGCGGAGCCAGCCGAGCGTGATCGCGGCGCGTGAATACATCCAGGCCGGCAAGCTCGGCAAGGTCGCCTTCGCACGCGCGTGGATCGCGGGCGCGCGGCCGAACATCGGCTTCTCCAAGCCGGAGCCGGCGCCGAAGGGCGTCGATTACGACCTGTGGCTCGGGCCGGCGTCCGGCGAGTTCACCAAGAACCGCTTCCACTACAACTGGCACTGGTTCTGGGATCTCGGCACCGGCGAAATCGGCAACAACGGCATCCACGGCCTCGATGTCATTCGCAACGTCCTCCAACTCGACGCACCCACGAAGGTGAGTTGCGCCGGCGGCAAGTACCACTACGACGACGAGCAGCAGACCCCGGACACGCAGATCGCGACGTTCGACTTCCCAACCGGCGCCGGCGGCGCGATGGGTTGCACCGTGCTGTGGGAACATCGCGTGTGGGAGAAGAAGGGGCAAGGGCCGGAGGGCCAGAGTTACGGCATCGCGATTCACGGCGACAAGGGCACGCTGCTGTTCGACGGCGACGCGTGGAAGGTGCGCGGCGGCGACGACGCGGCCGAGAAGCCGAAGGGCGACATGGTCGGGCTGCACGTGCGCAACTTCATCGACGCCATCCGCGGCGACGCGAAGCCGAACGCGGAGATCGAGGAAGGGCACAAGAGTACGCGGCTGTGTCATCTGGGCAACATCGCGTACCGCACGGGCAAGGTGCTGAAGTTCGACGCGAAGACCGAAACGACCGACGATGCCGAAGCGAACAAACTTCTGAGTCGCGACTACCGCAAGGGCTTCGAGCTGCCCGCGGTGTAAGGTGAACCGCGACCGTGAGGGAGCGGGTGGGCGCTTCCAAACCGTGAGGGAGCGGGTGGGCGCTTCCAAACCGTGAGGGAGCGGGTGCCACGGCCACCCGCTCCCTCACGGTCGCGGTTCACCCGGCCCTCTGAACCCACTCAGCGCGGCGCGTGTCCCTTCCTGATCCCGCACTTCCTCTCACTTGAAGGTCGCCATGAAACAGCCCACAATCGAACTCGTCCCGCTCCGCCCGGCGGTGCGCTCCGACGCCGCGACCACGCTCGACGTACTCGTCCGCATCACGCCGCCCGCGGCCGAGATCACCAGCGCCCGGCCCACGCTCAACCTGGGTTTGGTCATCGACCGGTCCGGCTCGATGGGCGGGCAGAACAAGATCGGGTTCGCACGCGACGCAGCCGCGTTCGCGGTGAAGGAACTGCTCGCCACCGATCGCGTGAGCCTCACGATCTTCGACGACAAGGTGGAAACGCTTGCCCCGAACGCGCCCGCGAGTGACCGCGACCGCCTCCTGCGGCTGATCGCGGGCGTGCATCCGGGCGGCAGCACGGCGCTTCACGGCGGCTGGTCCGAAGGCGCGAAGCAGGTGGGCGACAACCTCGTTCCGGGCGGACTGAACCGCGTGCTGCTGCTGTCCGACGGGCTGGCGAACGTGGGCGAAGCGCGACCCGACGCCATCGCCACCGACGTTCACGCCCGGCTCGGAACCGGCGTCAGCACGACCACGCTCGGCCTCGGCAACGAGTACAACGAAGACCTGCTCGAAGCGATGGCGCGGTCCGGCGACGGCAACTACTACTACGTCGAAAGCCCGCGACAACTCGCGACCATCTTCCAGACCGAACTGCACGGCCTCGCCGCGACGACCGGCACCGACGTGCTGCTCGCGCTCGAACCCGGTCCGGGTGTCGCGGTGGTGGACGTGCTCAACGATCTCGACCGCGCCGAAGACGGCCGGTGCAAGCTGCCGAACCTCGTGTCCGGGTTCCCGGTGCTGATCGTGGTCCGGCTCACCGTGCCGCCCGCGACCGGCGAACAGCGCGTCCTCGCGGTGAAGCTCGAATGGACCGCGCCGGGCGAAGCGACGAAGGCGACTGGGGTCGCGGGCCTGACGCTTCCGGCCGTCAGCGGTGCGAGTTGGGAGTCGCTGGCGCCGGACTTCGACGTGCAGGAGCGCGCCGCCCTGCTCGCCGTCGCCCGGCTCAAGAAGCAGGCGACGCAGGCGCTCGACCACGGCGATGGTCCTGAGGCGCGCCGCCTGCTCGCGGAAGCACGGGCGCTCCTGGGAGCGATCCCGCAGACCGCGGAAGTGGGAATCGAGATTCAGTCGATCGCGGAGATCGACGCGCAGATCGAGCGCGGCGACTTCTCCGGCTCGACGAAGCGGGCCAAGCACGAGGCCTACTCGCGCCGCCACAGCAAGCCGTACACCCCGACCGACGACACGGAGTGAGATAAGAGAAAGAACAAGAGCCGCGGATGACGCAGAGGGACGCAGATGAAAGGCAGATGAAAGGCAGATACTGTGTTCAAAACAAATCCTGTCTTCTGCTCTGATCTGCGTCCCTCTGCGTCCCTCTGCGTCATCCGCGGCTCTTGTTCTGCCTTTCCGCGGCTACTCCTCCACATTTGTTGTGACACGTCCGGCTTCCAGGCGGAACACCACGTCCGCCAGGCGCTCCGCCTCCGAACGGTTGTGCGTCACGTGCAGCACGGTCACCTCGCGCGTGTCGCGCAACCGGGCCAGCACCGACACGAGATGGTCGCGGG
>CANLGS010000748.1 GCA_947490035.1 Gemmataceae bacterium | reverse complement strand
TGGGGCGCCCGTCCGGGGCGTTCATCTGCGGAACGCCGAAGAACATTTGGAAGATGAGTCCGTGGGCATCCAACAAATAGAGGTTGCCCGCGGAAACCGGGTCCGGCATCGGGATAGAGCCTGTGGTGAGAATGTCACGCGGCCGTGGCGGGAAGCCGCATCGAGTGCCAGCAGACCTGAACCCTGGAAGACGACAGTGTACAGGTAGTGTAGCGGGCGGAACCGCGACCGGTCAAGGGCGGGTCGATGGGCAGAGAAGAGTAGCCGCACGATGAACGCAGAAGAAAGACACGATCAGAAGGAAGAGAAGAAGCTCACGCAAAGGCGCCAAGACGCAAAGAAAGCAGGAGAAGACCGTCCTTCAAGAACTGCTTCTCTTCCTTTGTCTTCTTTGCGTCTTGGCGCCTTTGCGTGAGCCATGCCTTTCTCTTCTCTGGTCGTGTCTTTCCTCTGCGTTCATCGTGCGGCTACTCTTCTCTGCCGTGTTACAATACCCGTGGGTGCGCGGCGCGACCGGTGCCGTCGGCACATCCCTTCGCCCGGCGCGGGGTTACGCCGCCTTTGGTGTTGACACCCCCTCCCGGACGTTTAAGCTCAAAGAAGAGTGAAAGGTGCGGCCCGTCGCGCGCCATCAAGTCTCACGCCCGCACCACCGCGTTCACCGCGACGAGGAACTCATGGCCAAATCGAAAGAGACCAATATCCCGCTGATCTTCGCGCTGGTGTTCTTCGTGCTCACCACCATCGCCTTCGGCGTGATGTGGTACCTGTCGTTCTCCGAGATGGAGACGCACATCGCCGCGAAGAAGGCGGCGGAGAAGGACGCCAAAGACGTGAGCAACCAGAAGGCGGAGTCCGAGCGTCTGGCCCGCGTGTACCGCATCTACCTCGGCATCCCGGACCCCGAGGACGTGAACACGATCGACACCGAGTCGAAGCCGAACGACAAGATCGCCGCCGAGGTGAAGAAGATCAACGACGCGATGGCGAAGCAGATCAACCTGGCCGACGCCGCGGCCGCGCCCGAGGAACTCAAGTTCTGGCAGATCGACGCCGGCGGCAAGGCGAACAAGTCGCCGACGGAGGGTCTCGTCCACCAGATCGCCAAGTTCAAGAACAAGGACGTGGCCTACGCCGCCGCCGACAAGGAGCGCGACAGCTACAAGACGCAGGTGACCGCGATGACCAAGGCGGTCACCGACCTGAAGGCCGAGGTGGACAAGTTCTCGGCCGAGACGAAGGCGCTGCCGGGCAAGGTGACCAAGGGGATCAACGACGCGATCGCCGGGTTCGACAACCGGACCGCTCTCTACGTCCAGGACCGGGCCAGGGACGAGAAAATTATCGCCGACGTGAAAGAAGAGCGCGACCGGGCCAAGCGCGAACTGGTCAAGGAGAAGGAGAAGGTGGCGACGCTGACGGAGACGAACCAGACGCTGACCGACAAGAGCCGTGCCGGCGAGCAGCAGACGTTCAGCTACGACGAACCGCAGGGCAAGATTCTGCGCAAGGTGCCGGGCACCGACGGCGTGGTCGAGATCAGCCTCGGCTCCTCGTCCGGCGTGCGCCCCGGCCTCACGTTCACCGTGCTGCCGACCGACTTCCCGGAGAAGGGCCGGCAGTCCCGCGTGCGGATGCTTCGCGTGCCCGACGGGAAGGGCGCGTACAAGTCGGTCGAGACGTTCGTGCCGAAGGGGTCGATCGAGGTGTTCGAGGTGGTGAACGAGCGGTTGTCGCTGGCCCGCATCACGGCCGGGTCCGAACTCGACCCGATCCGCGACGGCGTGGCTCAGGGCGACCTGATCTACAACTCCGTCTGGCGCAAGGGCGTGGCCGACCACATCGCACTCGTCGGCATCTTCGACGTGAACGGCGACGGCAGCGACGACATCGAGACCGTGGTCAAGGACCTGATCAAGATGGGCATCCCGGTGGACGCCTACTTCGACATGAAGAAGCGCGCGTGGGTCGGTCAGGTGACCGAGCGCACCCGCTACATCGTGGAAGGGTACTTCCCGCTGAACTCGTTGAACGACCCGAACCGCGACGAGAAGACGGAACTGCTCGTCGCGATGGGGAAGGCCGTCACCGAGGGCAAGCAGAAGGGCGTGAACACGGTCAACTTCCGCGACTTCTTCTCGCGCATGGGCTACAAGTTCCGGCTCGACGTGACCGACGACAAGGTGAACCAGGCGACCGCGCCCTACCTGAAGAACGTCGCCGTCGGCGGCGGCGCGGTGCCGCCCCCGCCCCCGCCGCCGTAATCGCAGAGGGTGAACCCGGAGCGTAAGCGATGGGGTGGGTTCAACGTCTCACTTGGCGTTGAGTCCACCCCATCGCTTACGCTCCGGGTTCACCTCGCTCCACCACCAGCGTCTCAACTCCCTCCACCGCGAGCGCGACGACCGCGTTGCCCGGTGCGGTCCACTCCGCCAGCGCCCAGCCGGCGCCGGCCAACTGCGGGTCGCGGACCGCGTTCACGCGCGGCGGTCGCGCCGGGTGCAACTCCACGTCGAACTCCGCCAGGCAACCGACCGTCGCGCCGGCCGCTTTGATGACCGCCTCCTTCGTGGTCCACCCGCGAAAGAACCCCGCACGCCGGTATCCTTCCGGCAGCGCGCGGAACGCGGCCCCTTCCGCCGGCGAGAAGTACCTTCCGACAAGCCCCTCCAGGTTCTCGATCTGGCGGACCAGTTCCACGTCCACACCGACCCGCCGCCGGCCCAGCGCGATCACCGCGATCCCGTCCGTGTGCGTGACGTTAAAGTGCAGCCCCGTCTCCTCGCACAGCACCGGCTTGCCCGACGAGAGGCAGGTGAGCGGCACCGCGGCGGGCGCTACATCCAGGCACGCGCCGAGCAGTCCGCGGAGCAGCCCGCGCCCGATGGTGAACTGCTCGCGCGCCTTGGCGATCTTGTACCGCAGCGCCCGCGTCTGTTCGTCCGCGGTAAGGCGTGCGAACAACTCGTCCGCGTTCACCGGCGGGCAAGCCAGATCGACGACCCACGCGAACACCTCGTCC
>CANLGS010000747.1 GCA_947490035.1 Gemmataceae bacterium | reverse complement strand
GAATTTGATACCGGTTTGGCGTGCCTTTGCGGCCCGGCGGCTACGCCATGAGCCAATCGACCGACAGCCGCCACCCCGGCACCGTCGGCTCCGCGTCCGCCGACTGCCCGGCCCCGAACACGACCGGGGCCGCACCGGCCCGGTACGCCCGTACCACCCCGGCTACCGGGTCCACGTCCCACACCACGACCGTCCCGGCCTCGAAGTACTCGGCCCTCTTCGCCGCCAGCGCCGCCTCGGCCGCCGGTCCGTAGTCGTTCTCACCCCGCACCTCGGCGGCGAAGTCCGGCGGACCGGGGGCGAACCGCATCGCGTCCGCCGGCACAGGGCCGGTGTAGTACGCCGCGTCCGGGGAGAACGACTCCCGCCCGGTCGAGAGCGGCGGCACCGCGAACCCCATGTTGTCGGTGTACGCCACCCCGCGGTTGGTGGCGTCGGCGTGGTCGGCGAGGCGGCGGAAGATGCGGCCGGCGAGGACGTTCGGGCGGTGGCCGGTGGGCATGAGTGGGACCACCCGGCTGCCGACCAGTTCCGCCTTCCCGTCCGCGCGGGCCAGGTCGGCGAAGGTCGCGCGGGGCGGGGCGAGGGTGGCGGCCATGCGAGGACTCCGGGGACGGGCGATAGGGGGCCATCGTAGCCGGGCCGCCCGCCGCAACCGGAGCCGTGCGAGTCGAGACCGGTCGCGCTTCGTCCCGCGACGCGCCCTCCGTCGCCGAACGACACAGCTCAGCAGCGGCGGGGGCACGGCAGCTTTCCCCGGTTCATCGCTCACTCGGCCCCCGCCGCTGCTGAGCTGTGTCGTTCGGCGTCCGGGTCGGAGACGGAAGGGCGAGGAACCGTCAATTGACCTCGATCTCGACCGGGGCGACGAAGTTGATCATATATGTCCGGCGGTCTGGATCATGCTTCGCTGGCTGCGTTCGGCCCTTGGCGTCTGTCGCCCGCGCCATCAGCGTGTATCGGCCGGCAGCCTTGGGCACCTCCCAGGCGAATTCCCAAAGCCGCCACGCGAATGGGACGGCTTCGCCAAGCAGTTTCGCGCCGGCCCATGCCTTCCCCCCGTCGGTGCTGATCTCGACTTTCGCCACCTCCGACTCGCCGCCCCATGCCGCCCCGAACACTCGGTAGGCTTTGCCCGCCGAAACCGCCTCCATGTATCCCGGCCGGGCGATCTGGGCCTTCACCTGGATCTCGGTCACCGCCGTGAGGGTGGGCCGCCCGCGTTCCCGCCGCCAGTAAGCGTACTCCAAAGACTGCCAGTACCCCTCGAACGGTGTGGCCGTCACCGTCACTTTCTTGAGCCACTTCACCGAACACATCCCGTACCACCCGCCGACCACCGCCCGCACAGGGAACCCGTGCTCGCGGGTCAAGTCCTTCCCGTTCATCTTGTAAGCAAGCAAGACTTCCGGCCGCTTCGCTTTGGCCAGCGGCAGGCTTCGTTCGTAGGCGATCACCCCCGGCGACTTCGGCTCCTCGTGGACCTCGCCCGAGTCCGGCCCTTGCAAAATGACCTCGATCGCCCCCGTCTTGACTCCGGCCATGTCCAGCACCGCCGACAGCGGCACGCCGGTCCACTCGGCGGTGCCGACCGCTCCCGACTCCCAGAGCAGTCCCTTCACCTTGGACGCGAGGTGGGCCCGGCCGTTGCCCGCGCACTCGATCAGCATCGGGGCCGTTTTGGCGGGCAGTTTGAGCAGATCGTCGTAGGACAGGGTCAGTTCCCGCTCGACCTCGCCGTCGATCGTCAGCTTCCAGTCCTTCGCAGCGATCGCGGGTATCGGGAAGTGAGTGCGGACGAAGAAATCGTCGGTTCGGGTAACCGGGCCGTCCAGGTTCGCGATCGGGTACTCCAGGTTGACCGGCTCCTTTTCCCGAATGATCAGGCCGCGCGACCCCGAGCCGCCGTGCCCGCTTCGCGCGGGCGGTTCGTCCGCGCGGGCGTCGGCCGCGAGAACGGCGTGGACGAACGGCAGAGCAGCGACTGACGCCCCGAGGTGCGACGTGCCGGCCGAA
This sequence comes from Gemmataceae bacterium, assembly GCA_947490035.1. Lineage (GTDB taxonomy): Bacteria > Planctomycetota > Planctomycetia > Gemmatales > Gemmataceae > Gemmata. Next base: position 1,014 of record CANLGS010000747.1, on the reverse strand, counting down.
TCCGAAATCTCGTTTGCCTTCATGAATATCTCCGTGATACGGACAACCACACCCTCCGCCGCCTAACGATTTGGGTGCAGCCGCCGAGTTCGTCCGGCGAGCCGACACCGTGGCGTGATCGCCACCAGCAGACCGCAAGAGAACCTCGTCCCCACCCCGCTGACACTATGCCTTTGTTGATCTCAACAAAAGCTGTGGACTGGGACATTTTTTCTCTTGACTTCCGGAACCTTATACGGCTTCGGCCTCCGCCTCGGCTTCCCAATAAGGCAAGATGATCAGAAGCCGCGCTCTCTCGTTGCACTCGACACTGCGAACAGCATCATGATGCTGGTGATGAATGCCAAGGCGCTCACGCAGATGCCCACGATGCAGTACGTTCCCCCCGCCTGACCCTTGCGAATGGCGGTAATGAGACCCATCACGCCGAGGAAGCCCGCGAAGATGCTCAAAAAGAGGAAGACCACGAGCATCAAGGTCGCGCCACCCATTCCGCCACCACGCGCCACGGCCGCCGCTAGCGCTCCAATCAGCGGATAGAGCTGGCCTATGAGCGTAATCCCGCCGAGCATGGTTGACGAAATGCCGAACTCATTCGCCGTGATGGCCGCAATGGCGCGCGCGCCGCCTGACGGCGCGCCTCGGCTGGGAGTGCGGCCGTAATCATCCCGGTCGTCGTAATCAACGTCCGCGTCCCGGCGGGCAGCTGGTCCCGCGGACGGAGTAGCCGGGACCGGAGGTGGACCGAGATTCGAGTTGAATAACGCCTTAAGCGAACTGGCGGGCACCCATGCGCCCATGCCGTCTTTCCAAACCATGTCGGTTGGCGAAAGTTGACCGGTGGCAGCGAGTTGCTTCAGCTCAGTCCCGGAAAGCGGGCCGAGTTGCTTGCCGCCTCGGTTGTAGTACCACTGGTCTACTGATTTGCGTGACTTGAGGTTTGCTATAACATCATGGCTCAGAATAACATGGAGAGGAAGCCATGGTGTTACCGCCCCCTCAGAAGGCCAAGGG
>CANLGS010000746.1 GCA_947490035.1 Gemmataceae bacterium | reverse complement strand
CGTCGCGTGGGAACTGAAGGAAAACTGGCGGCTGTACCGCGCGAACCGCTCGCCGGAACTGAAACCGGTGATGCTCGGCTCGCACGGCGAGTCGATGCGCGGGCTGCTGCGCCCGGGCTTCCACTCCGGCACCGTGCCCAAACTGCACCGCAAGACACGTCACGCACTGGACAAGGGCGACCGCGCGAAGGCGACGCGCCTGCACCACGACCTCGACCACGCGGCCGAAGGCGTACACCGGTTCATCGAGCGCGAACTGCTCCCGCTGCTGGCCGGCAGCCCGGACTGGGGCGGCGTGGCGGTTGAAATGGGCGCGGTCCGGTTCGGGTGCCAGCGCGTTGAGATTGACTTGCTCGCCCCGGCGCTCGGGCGCGACCCGTTCGTGATCGCGTTCGAGAACGTCGGCGGGCTGATCGAGGCGAGCGTCTCGCGATTCGGCTGGGCCGACAAACTGACGGAGGGTCAGCGCGCGGCCCTCGCGTTCGCGCTCCGCGGCCTGCTCGACATGGCCGCGGCCACGACCTTCGACGGCCGCCTGCGCGCGACCGACAACCCGCCGGAACCGGGCTTCGGCGCGCTGGCCCGGCGCGTGACCTGGGCCGAGTGGGTCGCCCACTGGTCGCCCGCGCCCGTTTCCGACACCGCCTCGCCAACCGTGCCCCCGTCCGCCCACTAGAATGCACTGTGCCGCCGCGAGCCACCCCACCTGGGTTTACTCCGATGCCGTCCGACTCGATTGCCGGATTCCTCGACCACGCGAAGACGAACCGCGTGCTGTTCCCCGATCAGGTGGAGCAGCTCATGCGCCAACCGGACCTGCCCCAGTCCGACCTGGCCTCGCTCTGCGCGTACCTGCTCGAAAAGGGCGTCCTCACGCGATTCCAGTCGGACGCGATCCGCGAGGGCCGCGGCCACGACCTGAGCTTCGGCAGTTACCCGGTGATCGACGAGATCGGACCGTGCCCCGGCGGCACCGCGTACCGGGCGCTGCACCCGTCGCTCCGCACGCCTGTTGTGCTGCGCCGGTTCAGCGCAGACGCCTTCCGCCCGACGGACTCGGGCACGGACGTGGCGAACCGGGCGCGCGCTACCGGCACGATCCCGCACCCGCACCTGCTGCCACTCCTCGATGCGGGCGTGTTCCAGGGACAGGCTTACGCCGTCCTCGACCAGCCGACGGACGCCGCCGACCTCGGCTCGCTGCTGAAGGAGGTGGGCGGCGCGATGCCCGGTTTCCTCGCCGCGGAGTACGGGTGGGCGGTCGCGTCGGCCCTCCGCGCGGTCCACGAGCGCGGTGGGTGGCACGGCGAGGTGCGCCCCGGTCTGCTTGTGGTCGGGCCGCTGACGGTGAAGAAGAACGCCGACGGGACGACGAAATGCCGGCCCGCGCCGAACGCGACCGTGCAACTGGCCGAGACCGGCCTGATCCCGCTGCGCGGCCCTGCCGCCGCCGACCTGCCGGCGGCCGACGTGCTCGCGTACCTGCCGCCGGAACGCGTGGACGGCACCTCCTCCGACCCGCGAGGCGACATCTACGGGCTGGGTGCGTCGCTCTACCAGTTGCTCGCCGGACGACCGCCGCACATCGCCGATACACCGGCGGGATTGCTCGACAAGGTCCGCTCCGCCGAACCGGACCCACTCTCGCAGGTGCGCCCCGACGTGCCCGCGGTACTCGCGACGTTCATCATGCGGATGCTCGCCAAGCGCCCCGAAAACCGGCCCCAGACCGCGCTCGAAGTGGAGGCCGCGCTCGCGCCCTTCTGCCGGCCGGGCATCCTCCCGACGGCGCCGCAACCGGGCATCCCGATGGCCGCTCCGGTATCGGTCGTCACGAACGTCCCGGTCTTCGCGCAGGCGGTCCCGGTCGCGGTGCCGCTCGCGCCACCGGAACCGGACGGCTGGGGCGTGAACCCGAACGCCTTCGCCGACGCGCAGGCCAAGTCAACCTCGGACACCACGCAGAAGCGCCGGCGCGGGCTGACACAGAAGGAGAAGAGCCGGGCGAAAATATGGATCGTGGTCGGGCTGTGCCTGCACCTCACGGCGACCGGGATGCTGCTGGCCGCGTGCCTGGGCGGGTGCATCAGCTTCGACTCGTCCGACCCGACGTCCACGAAGCCGGACAACAACAAACCGGCGCCGAAGCCAGTTCCGAAGCAGGAACGCAAGAAGACCGACCCATGACGCCGTGCATCGCGCAAGTCACCACGCTCGCCGGGTCGTTCGCGGACGACGCGGCCGACTACCCGGCCGGCGGTTGCACGGCCATCGAAGTGTGGCTGACGAAGTTGGAACAGCACCTCGAAGCCGTCTCGCCGGACGACACCCGCCGCGCGCTCGCGGACCGCGGAATAACACTCGTCGCCGCCGCATACCAGGGCGGGTTACTGCTGTCGCAGGGCGAGCAACGCAAGGTTCACTTCGATCACTTCAAGCGCCGGCTCGCGTTTTGCCAGCAGTTCGGCATTCCCACTCTCGTCCTCGCCGCGGACCCGCCACTGCCCAACGACCCGCAGGCGTTCGGGCGTGCGGTCGTGTCACTGGCGCAAGCCGCGCAGTGGGCCGCCGCGTTCGGCGTGCGTCTCGCGCTGGAGTTCCGCGCCGACGCGTTCTGCGCGTGCCTCGACACGGCGCTGACGCTGGTCGAGCAGTGCGGCGAGACGAACGCGGGCGTGTGCCTCGACGCGTTCCACTTCTACAAGGGGCCGAGCAAGGCGGAAGACCTGGACCGGCTGACCGCGCGAAACCTGTTCCACGTGCAGGCGTGCGACGTGGCCGGCGTGCCGCGCGAGATGATGACCGACGCCGACCGCGTGATGCCTGGCGAGGGCGACTTCCGCCTCGACCCGCTGGTGCGAAAGCTGAAGGAAATCGGCTACGCCGGGGCGGTGTCGCTGGAGTTGATGAACCCGGTGCTGTGGTCGCTGAAGGCGACGCAGGTGACCGAACTGGGAATGACGGCGCTGCGACGGCTGCTGACGTGACTCCGCCCGCGCGGGCGAACGTGGAGCGAAAACCCCGGCGTCACCTTGTCGGT
>CANLGS010000745.1 GCA_947490035.1 Gemmataceae bacterium | reverse complement strand
GTTTGAACGCGACTTCGTTCATCACCGGCAGCGAACCCGGCAAGCCCAAGCACACGGGGCAGGTCTGGGTGTTGGGCGCTCCTCCGAACTTGTTGAGGCAGCCGCAGAACAGCTTGGTCTTGGTGAGCAACTGGACGTGAACTTCCAGCCCGATGACGATCTTGTACGGCTCGGCCATGAACAACTCCAACCAGTGCCCGTTAGCCGCGACCCGAAGGGGAGCGCGGGCTAGCAATTCTAGTGGCCTGTAGCGAAGAGGAGAACGGAACGAAAGCACGGGTTCACCCGTTCTCGCGGTCGCGGAGTTTCTGCCCGATCCAGTTGATGCCGCGTTCGCCGAACAGCGTGCCGACCGCCAGGCCGAACAGCGTACACGCGGCGACGATCTCGGCCGGCCGGCGCACGAACGGCAGCCGCGCGAAGATCGCGATACTTAGCGCGAAGCCGATCAGCGCACACGCCCCGCCGTAGATCAACGCTTCCAGCAGCCAGTCCGTGAGCGAGCGAGTCTTGCTCGACCCGCCGGAGCACGTCGGTACCTTTGCGCGCCGGCCGCAACTGCACTCGAACCGCGTGCCGGCTTGCTCGTCCGGCTTCGCGTAGGCGCGGTTGCAGAACCAGCAGCGGAACGAAATCATGAGAGTAGCCCGCCACTCCGTGGCGGTCTTTTGCCTTTCCTTTGGTGGCACAGACATTCCTGTCTGTGCGGTTGCACCCTTGAAGCACAGACAGGAAGTCTGTGCGGCCTTCTGAGACGCGGCCGGGCTTACTAACGTCATGTTGCACCCTTGAAGCACAGACAGGAATGTCTGTGCCACGAAGAGAAGAACCGCCACGGAGTGGCGGGCTACTCTCCGAGCGTTACCGCGACTTCCGCCGCGAGCCGCGCGTTCGCCACGATCAGCACGCGGTTCGCAACCAGCGTGCGACCGCCGCTCAACTCCGCGAGTCGCGCCAGCAGGAACGGCGTCACCTTCGCGCCGGTCGCGTTCGCCGCGACTGCTTCGCGCTCCGCGACGACGAGCCATTGTTCAAACTCCGCGGCCGGGATCGCGACACCGCTTGGGCACGGTTGCGCCAGCACCGCACCGGCGCCGCCCATCCGCACGTGCGCCGCGAACAGCGCCGCCGCGTTGCGCGCGGATTCGACGCGCGCGGAGACCGGCAGCGGCGGGACGTGGTCGCGCGTGTAGAAGGTCGGGAAGCAGTCGGTGCGGTAACCCGCCACCGGCACGCCCAGCGTTTCGAGTATCTCCAAAGTTCGCGGCAGGTGAAGAATGCTCTTCGCCCCGGCGCACACCACCAGCACCGGCGTGCGCGCGAGTTCGGTGAGGTCCGCGGAGATGTCGAAGGCTTCGCCAGTAGGCCGTGGGCAGTGGGCAGCGGGCAGAGAAGAACCAGCGCCGGTTTGCTCCCGTTCCGCGTTCCTGCTTGGGTCTTCTTGCTTCGTCTTGTCTGCCCACTGCCCACTGCCCACTGCCCACTCTGTGCGGTGGGCGCCGCCGATGCCGCCGGTCGCGAACACGCGAATGCCGGCCGCGTGCGCCAGAGCCATCGTCGCAGACACAGTCGTCGCCGAGGTGCGCTTCAGCGCGACCGCCGCGCCCAGGTCGCGCCGGCTCGCCTTGAACACGCCCGGCGCACGCGCGAGGTCTTCCAGTTGCGCGTCGGTCAGGCCGACCGTCGGCACGCCGTTCAGTACGGCGATTGTCGCGGGGACCGCGCCGGCAGCGCGCACCGCGGCTTCCGATTCGCGCGCGGTTTCGAGGTTCGTCGGCCACGGCAGTCCGTGCGCGATGAGCGTTGATTCCAGCGCCACGACCGGCCGCGCCGCCGCGAGCGCGGACCGCACCTCGTCGGAAACCGTCAACCACGCGGGCGGTCCGAACATCCGGAGTACCTCCGACCGACTCTCCGAAAACGCGAACGTGCGCATCGACACGCCGCGCGCGGGCACACATAATGCCAGTTATGGAACCGGGACACGAGACGCAATCCCCCGCGACGGCCGACGAGACGCCCCTGCCGATCCAGGTCGAAGGGCTGTCGATCCCGCCCGCGCCTGCGCCGGTACCCGAACCGCCGACGGCCGCGGGTGTGCTGCTTTGGGTCGCGGGAGCGGAGGGCGCGTGGTTCCCGGCGCGGTTTGCGACGGAACGCGGGGTGCCACGCGACAGCCTCGACGAACCGCTGGCGGAGTTGCGCATCGCGGGTCTGGTGCTCGCGGCCGAGTGGGTTCGCGGGGTCGGTCAGGGGTACGCGCCGACGCCCGCGGGCACGGCCGTCGCCGCGGACCCCGCCGCGCTCGAACGGCTGAAACAAGGCGCGCCCGCGGCGAGCGTCGCGCCGCTCCTCGCGGCCCCGAGCGCGGAGTTTCCAGCCGGTGAGGGCGCGGTCGAGGCCAGTGCCGAAGGCGCGGGCGTGCGCGAAACCGAACTCGCGCTCCGCCCGCCGGTCGTGGTGCCCGCGCTCCTGATGGCCAACGCGATCTGGTTCTTCATCTGCGTCGTGTGGGGCATCCGCTGGGGGCTGACGCTCGAAGCCAGTCTGTGGCGGGGGCACCCGGAGGTGCTCCACCGGTTCGGCGCCGTCACCGGGCTGGACCTGCTCGCCGGCGAATGGTGGCGGCTCATCACCTGCTGCTTCGTTCACATCGGCGCGCTGCACCTGATCGGGAACCTGTTCGCGCTCGCCATGATGGGGCCGCTCGCGGAACTGCTGTGGGGCCGCGGGCGGCTGCTGCTCATCTACTTCATCTCCGGGCTGGCGGGCAGCGCGCTGGCGATGGCGATCCGCCCGGACTCGCTGCTGGCCGGCGCGTCGGGCGCCATCTGGGGCATCCAGATGTCGCTGTTCGCGTGGCTGTTCGCGTTCCGCCGGCAACTGCCACAGGAACTCGCGGCCGACTGGTTCCGGCGGCTCTCGGTGGTGTTCCTGCTGAACGCGGTCGTCAGCTTCCTGCCGAACGTGAGTTGGGAAGGGCACCTCGGCGGCGGCATCGCCGGGCTGCTCACCGCCGGGTTGCTGAACGCGGGCCGGTTC
>CANLGS010000744.1 GCA_947490035.1 Gemmataceae bacterium | reverse complement strand
CCCCCTCCCTTCTTAGGGGAGGGGGTTGGGGGGAGAGGTTCTTCCCTCTTGGCCACCGCACCCGCGACCGGGTTCGCGGAAGTTCTCATCGACTGCCCCGACCACATCGACGACCCGACGCAACTCACCGACGAACACTTTGCGAACGTGTTCATCGCGTACCGCGAGCGGATGCTGGCGCTGTCCGCCGACCCGCGTCTGGCGCACGTAGCGGTGTTCAAGAACGTCGGCGCGGAGGCGGGCGCGTCGCTGGCGCACACGCACTCGCAGATCGTCGCCACGCCCGTCGTGCCGGACCTGATGCGCGCGGAACTGGCCGGCGCGGAAGGCTACTTCGTGCGCTCCGGGCGGTGCGTGTTCTGCGACCTTGTCGAGAAGGAACTGGCGGAGCGCACGCGCGTGGTGGCGCGGTCCGCGAACTTCGTCGCGGTGACGGCGTTCGCGCCGCGATTCGCCTACGAAATGTGGGTGCTGCCACTCGCGCACGAAGCCCGCTACGAGTCGCTCACGGACGCCGCCGCGACGGAACTCGCGGTGCTGCTGAAGCGCGTCCTGCGTTCCCTCGATAAGGTGCAGAACGCGCCGGCGTACAACTGGTTCGTTCACACGACGCCGCTGCACGCGGGCGAGCCGGAACACTACCACTGGCACCTGGAGATTCTGCCGCGAACGGCGCGCCCGGCCGGTCTGGAGTGGGGCTACGGCTGCAACATCACGACGGTGGCGCCGGAGCGCGCGGCGGCCGAGTTGCGCGCCGCGTTGCCGGATGCCGTGTGAGCGGTAGGCTGAAGGCCAGCAGGCGAACCCCGCCCGCAAGGGCGGGGGTGTTCGTCGCGCGAAACGCCACCCACCGCCCTTGCGGGCGGGGTTCGCCGGGAACACACCATGCGCATCGGCATCTTCGGCGGCACGTTCGACCCGGTTCACATGGGTCACCTGATCCTCGCGGAGCAGTGCCGCGTGCAGGCCAATCTCGATGAGGTGTGGTTCGTGCCGAGCGCGACGCCGCCGCACAAAGAAAAAGGCGTGACGCGGTTCGAGCAGCGGTGCGACATGCTCGAACTCGCCATCGCCGGGCACCCGGCGTTTTCGGTGAACCGCATCGAGAAGGAGCTACCGGAACCGAGCTACACGGCCCGCACGCTCGGCGAACTTCACGCGCGCCACCCCGGTAACGAGTTCTTCCTTCTGATGGGTTCGGACTGCCTGCCGGACCTACCCGGTTGGTACGAACCGAAGCTCGTGATCGAGCGCGCCGGGCTGGTGGTGGTGCCGCGCCCCGGCGTGATGCTGTGGACCGCGGACCGGCTCGCGAACGCGCTGGGCATGAGTGAAGACGCGGTGCGGTTGCGGTTCGTCGCGTGCCCGATGATCGAGATCGCGAGCCGCGAGCTGCGCCGCGCGATCGCCGACGGCATGAGCATCCGGTACATGGTCCCGCGTGCGGTGGAGGAGTACGTCCGCGAACGCAAGCTCTACACCGCGGGGGCGTAACATGACGGAAGACAAGTGGCTCGCGTGCAAAGACCGGAGAAAGATGGTAAAGCACCTGAAAAGGCGCGCGCGGGGGACGGATCGTGTCTGGCGACTGTTCATGGCTGCGTTCTGGATCGGGAACGTGCCACTGCTCGATTTGAAGCGCGACCGCACGACCCTCGTTAAGCGGGTTACGATGCTGGAAGTATGGGCGGAAACCGGGGCGCATCCGAAGCGCCTTCCGAAGCACCGCCCGCCCGCCGTCTTCCTCAACTCGGACGTGTGGGAAGCAGTTGCCGAAACGATCCGCGCGGCTGAGGGCGTGGCGTGGGGCGAGGCTGCTCGGCCGCGACACGTCGCACTTCTGCGCGACATCTTCGGGAACCCGTTCCGCCCGGTTACCTTCTCCCCTTCTTGGCGCACTGACACCGCGGTGTCACTGGCTCGCGGGATGTACGAGTCGCGCGACTTCAGTGCAATGCCGATTCTCGCGGACGCGCTCCAAGACGCCGGTTGCGACAACGACGACGTGCCGAACCACTGCCGCGACCCGAAGCAGTTTCACGTCCGCGGGTGCTGGGTGGTCGATCTGGTACTCGGCAAGCAGTGACGATAAGTTGACCGTGCTGGCGCCCGCCACGATCGAAACTCCGTGGAGGTGTAAAGTGTCCCCTGAATCCCTGCGCGAGATGCTGAAGCGGTCGCCGTACATCCCGTTCCGCCTGCACATCAGCGACGGCCGTCACTACGTCATCAGCCGGCCGGAGTTGGTGTTCATCGACGGCTCGGTCACGGTGATCGGGATCGTCCGCGACTCGGCGAGCGAGTTCTTCGACGAGCCAGTGATCGTCGCCAACCGGCACATCACCGGCTTGGAGCCGATCATCGAGGCCGTGGCCGCGAACTGACGACACCGGCCCGCCACGCACCGTCTCACGGTGGGCCTTCGCCCCGCGAAGCGCGAGACTCGACCCACCCTACAAAACGCGACTCAGGTTCACGTTCGCGGGTGCTGGGTCGTCGATCTGGTACTGGGCAAGTCGTGATGGTACGCTGAAGTATCGCATGGCATCGTTCGGCAACGACTCTGAAGGGGGTATGAGATGACGCCTGAAGCGCTGCGCGAGATGTTGCGGCGGCAACCGTTCGGCCCGTTCCGGCTCTTCGTCAGTGACGGGCGCTCGTTCGACATCACCAAGCCGCATCTCGTCTTCCCTGGCGCGAGCATGGTGATGATCGGCATCGTTCGGCCCGAAGTGTCAACCGAGTTCTGGGATGAACCGGCCTTCATCGCGAACCGCCACATCACCGGGACGCTGCCGCTTGTCGAAGCCATGACCGGGAGTTGAGGGGATGCGAAAGCTGCCCGGCGGTTGCCGGGGTTCTCTTCCTTCACCGCGTCCGCGCCGCGCCCTATTCTTTTCAACGATCCGCGAGAGGGCTAGAATCCAGGCGATTCGCGATACCTGCGCTCCAAGTCGGCCATGAGTATTGGCCGTTGCTTCTTGGATCGTGCCTTCCTCATGATCTTGCGTCGTTTCATTGCCTCTTGCTGGGATTGGGGCACT
>CANLGS010000743.1 GCA_947490035.1 Gemmataceae bacterium | reverse complement strand
TGCCACAAGAGAAGAGGTGGGACGGCGCCGAGCCTTGTCCCACCCTACGAAAGCAGCAGCGCTTCGCGGGCGAGCGCGTCGAAGGTCGGGCCGAGGGTCGCGGTCAACCCGGCACGCAGCTCGGCCGCGTCGGTGATCGGCTGGCCGCTGCGCCGCACGGTCAGTTCCCCGGCGACCGCTTGCGCGGCCAGCGCCTCCACCAGCGCCGCCCGGTCGCGCGTGCCGTCGAGCAGCGGCAACAATCGCAACGCGATGTCGGAGAGTTTCGCGGTTTCGTGCCGCCGGTTCGCCACACTCGCGTGCCCGTCGGCGGCGCGCACGCGGGCGTGGACCAGCGCCACCGGCTTCTCGCCCGCAACGCGCGCGAACACCACCGGGGCCGCGTACAGTTCGAGCAGGTCCGACGAGATGTAGGCGTTGAGTACGCTGAGCGCGAGGGTTTGCAGGTCTTCGTTGGTCGCGATCCGGCCCAGCTTCGCGACCGCGTGCTGGAGCAACTCCACGAACGAGATCGTCGCCGGCCACGCGTCGATCAGCGCGAGCATCGCGGCCTTGAACATCGGGTTGGCCGCCGACACCACCATCCCGCTCTGGCTCTGGAACTGCGCCGCGCTCGGGGCGATCGACGCCAGGTCGATCGGCTTGCCCACCGCCTTCGCGCCGCAGGCGACGTGCAACCCGTACACGCGCTCCGGCACGATCGCCCAGTTCGGCACCTGCTCGGCACGCACCAGGAGCGTCTCGCGGAACGTGCGGTTGCGCACGAAGTCGAGGTACTGCTCCGATTGAATCTGGTCGGTGGCCATCACCGCCAGCGTCTTCTGAATCTCCGGCCCGAAGTTGCCGGTGACCATGGTGTTGATGCGCGACTCGCCCAGGTAGCGCAGCCCGTGCCGCTCGGCGCGCGCCATGAACTGGTGGAAGTACACCGGCTCGTTCACCTCTTCGAGTTGCTCGTGGTACAGGTACTGGTCGGACTGGTTTTGCAGCAGTTCGAGTTCGGATCGGAGCAGGACGCCGTACGCGCCGGTGTCCTTCGCTGTCGATTGCGCGAGGAAGTCGAGCAGTGCGCGGGCCTGGCCGATGCGCTGCGCCGGCGCGTCGAATCGGAACGCGTGGTAGCGCATCATGTCGCGGATCATGCCGCGCATGTGCCAGCCGGGGTACGTGTTGTAAGAGACGTAGGCGACCCCGTTGGGCGCGAGGCGATTCGCGCACACCTCCAACACCTTCTCCTGCACGTCGCGCGGCACCCACGAGAACACGCCGTGGGTGATGATGTAATCGAACCGGCCGTAGGTGTCGTCGATGTCGGCGATGCTGGCGTGCCGGAGGCTGACGTTGGCGAGGCCGGTCTTGCGGAGCAGGAGTTCGCCGTCCGCGATCTGCCGGGCGGACAGATCGACGCCGACGAACCACGAGTTCGGGAACGCCTCCGCGACCGGGATGATGTTGCCGCCGGACGCGCACCCGAGTTCGAGGACGCGGCACCGCGCCACGTCCGTCGGGGTCAGCCCGAACAGCGTCGCCATCGTCGCCAGCCGCGACGGGTGCGACTGTACGAACGGGTTGCTGTCGTAGGGCACGTCGTCGTAGCTGTTGTTGACCGGCGCGTCGTTCATGGTGATATCGTAGAGAAGTGATGCCGCTTGCGGCTTCGCGAGCCGTGCGCCACTTGCGAAGCCGCGAGCGGCTCCCATTTCGGCGCTCAAAACCCTCGCCGCCCGCGCGCTCAGTCGGTATCATCGGCGCATCCCGCCTGAGATTCCTCTCCAGAGGTCGCAGCATGTCGTCGCGCCGTCACTCCTGGGTTATCGCCCTCGCCGGGTTCGCGCTCGGCGTCGCCGTCGTGATGTCAACCGGCGAGCGCAGCGCCGTCGCGCAGCCGAAGGCGCCGGTGATCGTCGCGGCGCCGCAGTCGCCCACGCTCACCACGCCCTCCACGCTCGGCGCCAAGCCCGGCGACGATATCGAACTCACCCTCACGGGCACCAACCTCGCGGACGCCACCGGCGTGATGCTCACGTGTCCCGCCAAGGTGACGATCCCTGCCGACAACAAGAACGGCACCGAAGCCGGCAAACTGCGCGTGAAGATCGCGGTCGATCCGAAAGCCCAGATCGGGCTGTACACCCTTCGCGTCGCGACCAAACACGGCGTCTCGAACGCGCGGCCGTTCGTGGTCGATGCGCTGCCGCTTGTCGCGTCCACCAACGCGAACCGCTCGAAGGACACCGCGCAAGCGACGATAGCGCCGTGTGTAATGAGCGGCGTAATAGCCGTCGAAACGTCCGAGTTCTACAAGGTGAAGGTGACCGCCGGGCAGAAGCTCGCGTTCGAGGTGCTGGCCCGCCGCATCGGGTCGCCGCTCGACCCCATCGTCGTGCTGCACGACGCCAAGACGAAGCGCGAACTGGTCGATCTGTACGCCGACGACACGCCCGGTATGCAAGGCGACTGCCGGCTCGCGCACACATTCAAAGAAGCCGGCGAAGTGCTGGTCGAAGTGCGCGACACCACCCACCGCGGCGGCGCCGACTTCTTCTACCGGTTGCGCATCGGCGATTTCCCCGGCGCGACAACCGCCTTTCCGCTTGCAGCCGAACGCGGCAAGACCGTGAGCGTCGGCTTCAGCGGCCCGGACACGATTCCCGCTGTGAGCGCGACCGCCCCGAAGGACGCGAGCATCGCCGCGTTCTACGCGGTGCCTTCAGCGGGCAAGGACGCCGGCTGGCCGGTGCCGGTGCTGCTCACCGACTACCCGCAGTCCGTGGAGGTGGAACCGAACGACACGCCGGCGCAGGCGAACAAGCTCTCCGTGCCGGGCGGCGTGACCGCGAAGTTCGACAAGGCGAAGGACGTGGATCACTTCGCCATTACCGGGAAGAAAGGGCAGAAGCTCATCGTCTCGGTGTCCACGTTCGCGGTGAATTCGCCGGCCGAGGTGCTGGTGCGCGTACTCGACGCGAAGCGCGCGCAGGTGGCAACCAGCACCCCGCCCGCGCCGATGAACCGGTTCGAGTTCACGCCCGCCCTGGACGGCGAG
>CANLGS010000742.1 GCA_947490035.1 Gemmataceae bacterium | reverse complement strand
TGCCGAAGGTTGTTGTGGTGGGTGGTGGCGTGGTCGGGGCGTGTTGCGCGTACTACCTCGCGAAGGCCGGGCACGCGGTCACCATCGTCGAGCGCGGCAGGTTCGGCTCCGGTTGCTCGCACGCCAATTGCGGGTACGTGTGCCCGAGTCACGTGCTGCCGTTCGCCGCGCCGGGCGCGGTGTGGTCCACGCTCAAGACGCTCTTCAAACGCAACTCACCGCTGAAGGTCCGGCCGGGTGTCGCGCTCGCGAACCTCGGCTGGTTCCTCGGCTTCGCCCGCAAGTGCAACACGCGCGACATGATGGCCGCCGGGCGCGCCATCCAGGCGCTGCTCAACTCATCTCGCGCCCTGTTCGATGAACTCATCGCCGCGGAGCGGATCGAGTGCGAGTGGGAACAGAAGGGGCTACTGTTCGTCTTCAAGTCGCCGAAACACTTCGACCACTACGCCCACACCGATGAGTTGCTGCGCCGCGAGTTCGCAATGCCCGCGACGCGGTTCTCTTCAACGGAACTCGCCGCGCTCGAACCGGCGTTGAAAGAGGGCATGGCCGGTGGCTACCTGTACGAATCTGACGCGCACCTCCGCCCCGACCGACTGATGAGCGAGTTGAAGCGCGTGCTGCTCGCACTCGGCGTTGAGATTCGCGAACATGAAGCCGCTCGCGGCTTCGCAAAAAACGCCGACCGCGCGAGCGCGCTTCAAACCCCCACAGGCGACATTCTCGCGGATCAGTTCGTGATCGCGACCGGCGCGTGGACGCCGCAGTTGAACGCGGAGCTGGGCTGTCGCGTGCCAATCCAACCGGGGAAGGGCTACTCCGTCACAATGCCGCGACCGGCGGTGTGCCCGACGTATCCCTTGATCTTCGAGGAGCATCGCGTCGCGGTGACGCCGTTCGCGAGCGGCTACCGCCTCGGCTCCACGATGGAGTTCGCGGGCTACGACGACACGCTGAACCGCTCGCGGTTGGGACTACTCACGGACGCCGCGAAGGTGTACCTGCGCGACCCGCTCGCGGAACCGGTTCAGGAGGAGTGGTGGGGTTGGCGGCCGATGACGTTCGACGGGCTTCCAATTATCGACCGCGCTCCGGCCGCGAGCAACGTGCTGATCGCGGCCGGGCACAACATGCTCGGGCTTTCGATGGCGCCCGCGACCGGGAAGCTGGTCGCGGAGTTGTTGGGCGAAGGGAAAACTCACATCGATGCTGCGCCGTATGCGATGAAACGCTTTGGGTGAGCCGATGGTGAATCCAAATGCTAGCGAATCCCTGGCGTTGCCCGCATCGTCCCATACCCCGGACGTTGCCCGGGGCTGAGGAGTGTCACCCTCCGGGTGAAGACGGAAGGCAGGCTGCAAGTCTGCGATTCCTTAGCCCCAGCAACGCCTGGGGGTATGGGACGACGTGTGCAGCGAGCATCAGTCCTCCACGCGCTTCGTAATGCTCCCATACGCATCGATGCGCCGGTCGCGGAAGAAGGGCCAGTTGCGGCGCACGTCCTCCATCAACTTGCGGCTGCACTCCACCACCAGCACTTCTTCCTTGTCGGTGCTGCCGAGCTTCAGGATGCGGCCGAACGGGTCGCTAATGAACGAGCGGCCCCAGAACTCAAGACCTTCGCCCACGATGATCTCGTGCCCGACGCGGTTCACGGCGCAGACATAAGTGCCGTTGGCGATGGCGTGCCCGCGCATGCTCGTTTCCCATGCGGAGTGCTGCGCCTCGCCGTACTCTTCCTTCTCGCGAGGGTGCCAGCCGATTGCGGTGGGGTAGAAGATCACTTCGGCGCCTTGCAGCGCCGTGAGTCGGGCTGCCTCCGGGTACCACTGGTCCCAGCACACCAGCGTGCCGATCTTCGCCGCGGGCGTGTTGAACACCTTGAAGCCGAGATCGCCTGGCGTGAAGTAGAACTTTTCGAGGAACAGCGGGTCGTCGGGGATGTGCATCTTGCGGTACAGCCCGAGCAGGTTGCCGCCGGCGTCGTGAACGGTCGCGGTGTTGTGGTACACCCCCGGCATCCGCTTCTCGAACAGCGAACCGATGACCACCACGTTGTTCTTCTTCGCGGCGGCGCCGAGCCGTTCCTCGCTCGGACCCGGAATCGGTTCCGCCAGGTCGAACAGCGCGACATCTTCCTTCTGGCAGAAGTAGTAGCCGGCGAACAACTCCGGCAGGCACACAACCTGCGCACCGAGTTTCGCGGCTTCCGCGATTGCTGCTTCGGCTTTCGCGAGGTTCGCTTCGCGGTCCGGCGCGATTTTCATTTGGATCGCGGCGATGGTGAAGGTATCTGCCATGCCTACTCCGTTGCGGTTCGACGCGTTCCGGCCTAATCTGATGCCTACTCCCGTGCTGTTGTAGTTGTAGGGTGGGACAAGGCTTTGCGCAGTCCCACCTTCGCGCCGAGGATGGTGGGACTGCGCAAAGCCTTGTCCCACCCTACAAGGAACCCCGATGTCCTCTCCCGAACAGAACATCACCAGCGTGTTGAAGGAAACGCGGCAGTTCCCGCCTTCCTCAGAATTCGTCGCGCGCGCGCACATCAACGCGGCCGAGCGCGACCGGCTCGCGGAGTACGCCGCACGCGACCCGGACGCATTCTGGGCGGAACAGGCCGAATCGCTGCACTGGTTCAAAAAGTGGGACACGGTGCTCGACTGGAGCAACGCGCCGCACGCGAAGTGGTTCGTCGGCGGCACGATCAACGCGAGCGACAACTGCCTCGACAGGCACCTGAGTGAGAGGGGGAACAAGGCCGCGCTCGTGTGGGAGGGCGAACCGGGCGATTCGCGCACGCTCACCTACCAGCAGCTTCACCGCGAGGTGTGCAAGTTCGCCAACGCGCTCAAGTCGCTCGGCGTGGTCAAGGGTGACCGCGTCACGATTTACATGCCAATGGTGCCCGAAGCGGCGATTGCGATGCTCGCGTGCGCCCGCATCGGCGCAATGCATAGTGTCGTCTTCGGCGGCTTCTCCGCGGAAGCGGTCGCCGACCGCAACAACGACGCCTCGTCGAAGCTCGTCATCACCGCCGACGGCGGCT
>CANLGS010000741.1 GCA_947490035.1 Gemmataceae bacterium | reverse complement strand
CGCGGTGCGTCTGGAGTTGACGCGTGGCGTGAAGTCGCCGGCCGAGTACGACCAGAAGTTGCCGCGTCTGCACGTCCGGCTCGTCGATTTGAGCACCGACGAGTGGGTGAACGCGCACGCGCGTCGGCTGGCGAAGCGACTGCGCAAATACGGTGCCGAGTTGCTGACGCTCGTGGGGTTCGAGGGCGTGCCGTCGAGTAACAACCACGCGGAACGCGAGGTGCGTCCGGCGGTGCTGATGCGGAAGGCGAGTTACGGGAGCCAGAGCGAGGCGGGCGTGTGGACCCGCGGGGTGTTGATGAGCGTGTGCCGAACACTGAAGAAACGCGACCTGGACCCCCGTTGCAAACGATCCTCGACGCCCTGCGGGACTACGCCGCTACCGGGACGTTACCACCGCTCCCGGAGAAACCCAGTTCAGAAGGCTGAAGGGTTACCGCGGACTAATCGTGCGTAGTGTGATAGATGTCGATGTCGATGACGTGTTGCGCGAGTTCTTCCATGTGCCTCAGCCAGCGGAGGTCACCGCTGCGCATCAACTGATATGCAAAACCCGCGACGGGATCATACTGATTGTTGTAGTGCGAAACCATCGGCGCCGGTCCGGTGTGATAGATCGCTTCGTGATCGCCGTAGATGTCGCCGAAGTGCCGCCAGCCGTATTCGTCAATCTTTTCGCGCTTGATATCGAACGTATCCGGCCCTTCAATCGCGCTATCAACGAGTTTCAGGTACTCCGCGTTCGGGTCGGTTGCTTTCGGCGTGAGGTACGGAATCGCGCCACTCGCGCAATACCACTCAGGCGACGCGAAAGCCTTCGGCGGTTGCCTGAACCATTCGATCGCTTCGGGCGTGGCATCGGCGCCGAACGCAACCGCGAACGTCCACGTCTTCTGCTCGCCCGCTTGCAGTTCGTGAGCGCCCGCGGTCTGTTCGGAGAGTAAGCGAAGTGTGAGGGCACCTTCGTGGGCCTCGACCGCCATCGGGAAGTTCTGCCAGAACTGCGGCACCGCGACCCCGACCGCATGTTCGCCGTCCGTCAGTGTGGCGAGCGGCGTTGCGCGAAGCCCGGTTCGCTCTTGCTCGCTTGACTTCAGCCGGTAGCCGCGGAACGACAGTGACACTTCGCGCTTGCGGTTCATGTGGTTCGTGCTGCGCCAGTTCTCGCCGCCGCTCGAATCCTGGTATATACTCTGCCCGGCAGTGAATGATCCATTTCGGTATCGGATCGGTAGATCAGGTGAACCCGCCCGCTGGAGTCACCCCGATGGCCTGGTTCCCGATCGCGCTGACCGACGACGAGCAACGGGTCGTGAACGCCGAGCGTGACGCCCACCCCGACGCGCACGTCCGGCGCAAGATGCTGGTCCTGTGGCTGCTCCACCACGGCGACACCCGCGAGCGGGCGGCGACCGTCACCGGACTCGGGCGGGCGACCGTCCAGCGGTACGTCAAGGCGTACAAGGGCGGCGGTCTCGACGGGCTTCGGCGGTGGGGCGTCACCGGACCCGTCAGCGACTTGGCCGCCCACGCCGACGCCGTCCGGGCGTCCCTCACGACCAACCCGGTCCGGACCATTGCCGAGGCCGCCGACCGGATCGAGCAGTTGACCGGCATCCGCCGCCAGCCGACCCAGACCCGCGTGTTCCTGGCCGGACTCGGGTTCACCTACAATCGCGTCCGGGCGATCCCGATCCCTCCCAAAAAACTCTGGCCGAGCACGTCGCGACGCAGCGCGAGTTCCTCGACACCGAACTGAAGCCCCGACTGGATGCGGCCGTCGCCGGGCGTGGGCACGTGCTGTTCGTGGACGCCGCCCACTGCGTGTACGGCACGTACCTGTGCTGCCTGTGGTCGATCCTGCGGGTGTTCGTTCGGGCCGCGAGTGGGCGGCAGCGGTTCAACGTGCTGGGCGCGTGGGACGCGGTCACCCGCGCGTTCGTGTCGGTGACGAACACGACGGTGGTGAACACCGACACCATGTGCGAGCTGCGGAGGAAGAGCGCGGCCGTCGGGTTGGTGGGTCCGGTGACCGTGGTGCTGGATAACGCGAGGTATCAGCGGAACAAGGTGGTGCAGGCACTGGCGGCGGAGTTGTCGATTACCCTGTTGTACCTGCCGAGCTACTCGCCCAACCTCAACCTCATTGAGCGCCTGTGGCGGTTCCTCAAGCGGAAGAGCGTGTACGGCAAGTACCACCCCAACTTCGCCGCCTTCAAGGCCACCATCGAGGACACCCTGAGCCAACTCGGCACCACTCACGCCGACGCGTTGGCTTCGCTGATGACCCTCAAGTTCCAGGAGTTCGACGAAGTCTCACTCCTGGTCGCGTAAAGTTTAGTCTCGGTTTGGTCGAAGAGGCAAACACGGTCTAGGCTGCCAACTGCCAGGGGCATCTACGGTTCGTAACAGCTCACAAATCCGGCGGCTTGATCTGCGACTGGGGTCCGAAAGCATCCGGGTTGGATCGTCGCACTTCAAAGATCGTGAACGTGACGAAGAGCGCAACGAGCGCCGTTACAAACAGACCGGAAAAGAACATGACCACTTCGAGTCCCATACTAGTTTCTCCTCTTCAGGGACTTCACATAGCCGCCGAACGCCAGGATGGACGGAACCCACAGGCCCACGAAGACCCCTGCATCATGATTGAACATAAACCAGAGGCTCACCGAGAGTAGGAACGAAAGAAAAGCTGCGGTAAGCAAAAAGTAGTCGCTCGGCTTCATACCCATTGAAGACTCCTGTTTGGGAATAGAGGTTGCTGTCGTGTTCGCAGCGAAAGCCCGCGGGCGCGGTTTCGGTCCCCGCGCCCGCCGGCGCGGGATTTACTTCGCGGGCATCAAAACGGTGTCGATGACGTGGACGACACCATTGCTGGCCTTCAGATCGACTGCGGTCACCTTCGCGTTGCCGAACATCACGGTCTTGCCCTTGATCTCGACCTTGAACTTGGTCCCCTGGAGGGTTTCGACTTCCTTGCCGTCGAGTTTCACGACATCGCCGGACAGCACGGTGCCCTTGACCGCGTGGGCCAGCAGAATCTTCTT
>CANLGS010000740.1 GCA_947490035.1 Gemmataceae bacterium | reverse complement strand
GATGGCGGTGTCCTTCGGCGAATAGATGTGGTCGTGGTGATCCCAGTTCATGTTGCCGCCGCCGGGGTACTCGCGGCTGGCCGGTTCGCGGCAATCGACGGTCACGAAGCGCACGCCGGATTCGATCAGCTTGCGGCCGAGCATGTAACACTGCCCGCGATGGCCGGTGCCGTACTCCTCGCGCAGTTTCTGCGGTTCGGCCTTCAGGTCGAAGGCTTTCCGTGTCGCCGGGTTGGTGAGCATGTCTTCGGCCTGGTCGCGCATGCTCGTGATGGTGCGCGCGTCTTTTGACTTCTCAGCGCCCGGAATGCCAACGTCGAGGTTGCTGAGCAGGTCGGTGCGATCTTTGAAGCGATCCGGGCTGATGCCCGCGAGGGCGAGATTGGGCACGGTCCAGGTGGGTTCGTGCGGTTTGCCACCGGTCTTGAAGACGCCGTGCTGCGGCGGGAGGAAGCCGATCTTCGTGTTGTACGCTTGCTCGCTCGTCCCCGGCACCATGATGTACGGCGGGAGATTGCGCGCGCCGCTTCCAACGCGGTACGACACCACCGACCCGATGTCCGGCATCTCCTCCGCGCCGCCCGGCGCTTCGCCGCTGAAAACGTACTGCGAGCCTTTGGGGTGGCTGTTGCCGATGCCGGGCTTCGGCTGCGTCATGCACCGCACGACGGCGAGCTTGTCCGCGTGTGCCGCCGTTTCCGTGAGCAACTCCGTGAACTGCATCCCGCGAACGACGGTGTCGATGGTCTTGAACGGCGTGCGGTGTTCGGCGGGCGCGTCCGGCTTCGGGTCGAACGTGTCCATGTGCGACACGCCGCCCTGCTCGAAGATCACGAGAACGGACTTCGCGCGCGCCTTCTTCCCGGCCGCGAACGCGGGTTGGAAGTGCGGCAGTGACAGCAGACCGCACGCGCCCAGCCCCAGGAAACTGCGGCGGGTGGTCAGCGAACCGGGATAGCGCATTCGGACCCTCGAGTGGCGAACCGGGCGGCGAGAGGGGCCGGGCAGTTGGCGGGTTGAGAGCATTTTACACCGGCCGTACCCAAACGGAACCGGGAAAGTGGCGCGCAACCGCGAACGGTGGGTGTCCCGCCCGCGCTCCCAGGATTACACCCGCCTCCGGCGGGCCGCGATCAGGAACCGGTTGGCGCGCTCCGCGTCCGGCTTCTCCGGCAACGTCGTGTTCGCGAACGCTTCCTGAAACACGCGGTCCAGTTCCAGCGCGCGCGATTCCACCGCCTCGAACGGCACCTCGCCCTTGCGGATCGCCAATAACTCCTCGCGGTGTTCGCCCACGTCCACGCGGATGTCGCCGTCGCGCAGGGCGTGAATGCCGCTGTGCAGTAATCGAATCAGGTGCATCGCGTGCTTCGGCTTGTAGTGGCGGTTCGTGGCGAACCCCTTCTTCATCAGACGGAACTGCGAGAGGACGTACCCGGAATAGGTGCGGTACAGGTGCCGCGACAGGAACGCGGTTCGCACGGCGCGCAGCGCGTCGCCGGTCTCGTCGATGTGCAGCACGACCGGCGACCAGAGCGTTTCGAGGATGTTCGGGTTCGCCTGGAGCGCGAGCCGCACGAACTTCTCGATCTCCCAATCGACCTCTTCGACACCCGGCGCAAACACCTCGACCTGTTCGGGCGGCTTGGTGAGCGACCAGTGCCAGTCGGCCGGCGGCAGGAACACGCCGCGCCGGTCTTCATCCGACGACTCGGTCGCGAGGCCGAACGCCTTCGACCCGAGCAGCACGCGGAGGACGACGAACGCGGACACGTCCGGCCCGGCGGTCGCGGTGGCTTCGACGGTGTGATCGCCGCGGCGCACGAGCAACTCGCCGAACTTCAGCCGGAAGGAAACGCCGTCGAGGAACCGCACGAGATACGGGCGGTCGTTGGACGCGGGCGCCTCCACCACCTCGCCCACGGTGCCGACGGGCTTCGAGAGATCGGTGCCGGGCACGCGGCGGTCGTAGCGCAGCACGACCTGCGACCCGACCGGGATGAGGAAGTTCGGCGGCAGGTTGTCCTCGCGCATGAGGCTTTTGTAGGACAGGCCGCTGGCCTGTCATTGCCCCGACAGGCCGCCGGCCTGTCATTGCCCCGACAGGCCGCCGGCCTGTCCTACCTCTTGCTCCAACAACTTCTTCTTCCGGTGGAGGCCGCCGGCGTAGCCGTGCAGTTTGCCGTCGGTGCCGATGACGCGGTGACACGGGACGATCACCGCGACCGGGTTGGTCGCGCACGCGCGGGCCACGGCGCGGGCCGCGGCCGGCGCGCCGATCGCCTCCGCCACCTGTTTGTAACTGCGCGTCTCGCCGTAGGGGATGGCGAGCAGTGCGTCCCACACGCGGCGCTGGAACGCGGTCGCGCGCACGTCGAGCGGCAGTTCGATGTGCGGTTGCTCGCCGGCGAGGTGCCTTTGAAATTCCGCGAGCCACGGCGCGAGTTCAATATCGTTGCGCGCGACCCTTGCCTTCGGGAACTCGTCCCGGAGCGCCGCTTCCGCCTGCGCGTCGGTGTCGCCGAAGCCGAGCCAGCACACGCCCTTCTCGGTCGCGGCCAGCAGCACTCGCCCGAGTGTACACTTCGCGACGGTGTAGCGGATCGCGACCGGCCCGCCCTTGTGGTACTGGCCCGGCGTCATGCCGAGCCGGCCTGCGGCTCGCTCGTAGAGGCGACTGCTGGACGTGTAGCCGGCGGCCGTCATTGCGGTGGTCACGGAGTCGCCCCCTTTGAGTTGCGATTTGAGTTTGTCGAGCCGACACGCGTCCGCGAACCGGCGCGGGCTGAGGCCGACGACGCGTGCGAACACGCGCTGGAGGTGCGCCGGGCTGAAGCCGGCTTGCTTCCCGAGGTGCGCGAGCGTGAGCGGCGTTTCGAGATTGGCGCGGATGGAGTCGCACAAGTCGGCGACGAGCGAGACAAGATCGGGATCGGCGGTCGGCATCACGGCACCTCCGCACGCACGATACGCGAGGGGCGGGCGGGGCCGCTATCCGGTTCTTGCGCGGGTGACAAGATCGCGGCGCAAACACCCGCTCCCTGACGGTCGCGG
>CANLGS010000739.1 GCA_947490035.1 Gemmataceae bacterium | reverse complement strand
CAACGGAAGACGGCTGAGTACCCCAAGGGAGAAGGGATTCTGAGATGTGCCCTTGGCCTTCTGAGGGGGCGGTAACACCATGGCTTCCTCTCCATGTTATTCTGAGCCATGATGTTATAGCAAACCTCAAGTCACGCAAATCAGTAGGCGTCAGCCCCCTGATACCGGAGGAATCAGACATGCGAATGTTCTACGAGGCGCCGAGGCAGGTTCTTCGCGCGGGCGGAACTTCTCGCGTGCGCCGCTGTCTAATATCACAACCCCCGGCCACCCGGCTCACTCCACGGAGAACCTCGTGCGATTCTTGCTCACCTCGCTGCTCGCGCTCGGCCTCGCTGCCGTCGTCGCGGCCCAACCCGCGAAGGTCACGCCGACCGACGACGAGCAGAAGGCGATCGACGCCGTCGTGAAGGCCGGCGGCAAGGCCGAGATCGACCCCAAACTGTCGGCCGCGGCCCGCGTCTCCGCGAAGTTCGAGTCCGCGACCGACGGCGTATTGCTCGCGCTCAAGAAGCAACCGCTGGTCGGGTCGGTCGATGTGTTCGACGCCACCCGCTGCACCGAGAAGGGGCTGGTGGCGCTCAAGGAGTTGCCCAACCTGCGCCGGCTGATTCTGAGCAAGTCCGACCTGACCCCGGCCCGCGTGACCGCGATCGGGCAGTGCAAGGAACTGCGCGACCTGCGCCTCCCCGAGTCCGGGCTGACCGACGCGGAACTGGTGGCGTTGAAGAAGCTCACGCTCCTCGAATTGCTCGACGTGTCCGACAACTCGCGCGTCACCGACAAGGGGCTAGCAACGATCAAGACGTTCGACCGCCTGCGGGCGCTGCACCTCGTCAAGACAAGCATCACCGATAAGGGGCTAATCGAGTTGAAGGGGCTGGACGGGTTGCGGACGCTCTACGTGGGCGCGACGAAGGTGACCGCGGACGCGGCCGACAAGTTCGCCGACGAGATGCCCAACCTGCGCGTCGTGCGGCGCTGAGGGAACGAACCTCTCCCCCAACCCCCTCCCCTAAGAAGGGAGGGGGAGCAAGAGAGGACTTGTCTACTCTTGCTCCCCCTCCCTTCAGGGAGGGGGTTGGGGGGAGAGGTTCTTTTGCGAAAGATTCGCGCCCGCGCGTCCGTAATGTTGGGGAGGTGCCACATGACCACGCTCGCATCACCGCCCCGATCCGCCAAGCTCGCGACCGATGTCGCGAAGGCGGTTTCGCTGTCCAACGCGGCAGCGGCGCTGCTCGCGCCGACGCACACGCCCCGCGAGTTCTTCGACACGCTGCGGGCGCAGCCGGCGCTGGCCGAAGACGCGATCCGCTTCCTGGCCGCGGCGCTCCCGAAGCGCGAGGCGGTATGGTGGGCGCTCCAGTGCGTCCGCGCCGCATTTCCCAAGCCTTCACTGGAAGTAACGAAGGCAATCGCGGCGGCCGACGCGTGGGTGAAGGAGCCGACGGAAGTACACCGGCGGGCGTGCGGCGACGCGGCTTCGGCCGCGGACTACGGCACCGCACCGGGGTGTCTGGCGGCGGCCGCGTTCTGGTCGGGCGGCAGCCTCGCCCCGCCGCACCTCGCCGCCGTCCCGCCGCGCGACGACCTGACCGCGGCGAGCGCGGCCGTGCTGCTCGCCGCGGTCGTGGACGTGGATCACATCCCCGCGAGCCACGCGAAGTTCGTCGCGCTCGGCGCCGACATCGCCTCCGGCAAGTCGCGCCTGTGAGCGAGTGCTACTCCGGAAGTGACAGCTTGACGGTAACGGTTTCGTTGCCTCGCTTGAGTTTTACGGTCGCGTCGCCGACGGCGAGGGCGTCGCGCAGCAGTCGGCGGAGCGATTCGGCATCGGTCGGCTTCTTGCCGTTCACGTCGAGAACGGCGTCGCCGACCTTCAACCCGGCCTTCTCGCCCGCGGACCCGCCCTTGACCGTCGCGACCGCCACCGCGCCGCTCGCGGTCTTCGCCTCCAACCCAACCCGAGCCAACTCGAAGAACGTGATGAAGCCCAGCGGGTTCGTTTCGTTCTCTTTAATGACGTTGAACCGATGCCCGTCCGTGAACCCGTCCGGGCCGATCGTGACCTTGCCGCCGGCTATTAGCACGCTCGTATCAGCCCCGCGACGTGCCGTAATGTTCCCGCGCGCGATAACGACGGCTTTGCCAATGTCCTGCGAGACTTCGACATCACCGTCGCACACGATGACGGTCCCCGACACTTGCTCGCCGGTCGTGACGTTGCCGTTCGCGAACACAACAGACACCTGAACCGCTGTCCTGACATTCACCGGTCCGCGCGAAATCACCAAGTTGTTAGCCAGTCCTTCACCTTCTTGAACGCCAGCGGCTTGAATGGCTTCGGGGTACCAAATCCTCGGTTGACCCTTGACGAGTTGATCCTTGCGCTGATAAATGCCCTCTACCCTTGTCAACCGGGGGTCGCGCAGCGTCTTGTATTCCGTCAAATCGCGGCACAATGCCGGACAACCGACGGGTGCGCGGAAGATGTTCGGGTCGCGCTTCAGGGCCGGCCGCGGCTTGCCGGTCATCTCGGCCTTCTCAAGAATCGTCCGACCAAGGTTCAGTGCCGGCTCCCATAAGCGTGGGTCGGACGGCTTGAGTTCCCACTGCGCGGTCGCGGCGACGAACAAATCGGCGTCGCCGCGGCGCGCGAACCCCTCGCCGCGCGGCAACCGCGCGGCAGCGATGTTGAGGCGCATCGCGGCGGCCACCTTCTTGGCCCGGTCACGCACTTCCGGGTCGTCGGAACGGGTCGCCGCGATGACTTCGGGCGGCGGGTCGAGCGCCAGCGCGCTCAGTCGCTTCGTTGCCGCCTCGCGCGCTCGAAAGTCCTCGTCGCCGAGTTGCCGGATCAACTCGTCAAGCGGGATCAGACGCGGAGGCGGGGCTTGTGGAGGCTCGCCCTAGGCTGATCGGAAGTTCGAGTTGACAGTGTTTTTGGTTCATCCCCGTTCTGGAATCAGTTCGCCGGGGGAAAGGAACTTTTCGCTGGAAAAGCAGCGGAATTCACGAGCCGTGTGAACCAAAAACGGGATCGAACTCGAACCAAT
>CANLGS010000738.1 GCA_947490035.1 Gemmataceae bacterium | reverse complement strand
GGGCCAGACGCTGGAGGGTCGCCCAGAGGACGGGCAGGTCGCCCACGACCTCCACTCGCAGCAACCGGGGTTTGGTGTCAGTCATCCCGACAAACTACCCACAAACACCATTCCCGATAACCACCCAAAACACGAGCGAACCGTAAGTTTGTGCTTCTTTGTGGCTAATCCGTTCCACGGTGTGCGACACGAAGTCGTAACCGCAATCGCAGCGCTCGGCGGACGGTGGGTTCACCAGTCCGCACCGGGGGCAATCTTTCACGTCTGCCATCACACCCCTCACCAGTACATCTGCACGGTTGGTTTGATGACCAACTCCGGCACCGACACGCGTGGCGGTAGGCTCGCGACGAACAGCACCGCTTCGGCCACGTCTTCCGGCTTCAGGATCAACGCGCGATGCTCCTCGGTCACCGGCCGCGGGCGTGCCGACAGAATGGGCGTGTCGATCTCGCCGGGGTACACGTTGCTCACGCGCACGCCGCTGTCCTTCTCCTCGTTCGACAGGACGAGTCCGAGGCCGCCCATCCCGAACTTGGCCGCGACATACGCCGCGCCGCCGAGCGGGTTCGCCCGCTTCCCGGCCACGGACACCACGTTCACGATCACGCCGTCCTTGCGGTCGAACATCTGTTGCAGCACGGCCTTCGTGCAGTAGAACGCGCCGTCGAGGTTGGTGCGAATCATCATGTCCCACGACTCGGGGGTAAGTTCGCGCAGCGTGCGGTCCTTGATGTTCGTGCCGGCGTTGTTCACCAGAATGTCCACGCGGCCGAACGTCTTCGTCGCGAAGTCGATGAGCGCCGCGCACTGTTCGGCTTTGGTCACATCGGTGGGCAGCGTGCGGAGCGCGTCGCCCGCGTTCAACTCCTTCGCGACCGCGTCGAGTTTGGCCGCGTCGCGGCCCGCGATCACGACCTTCGCGCCTTCGCGGAGGAAGAGCGCGGCCGTCGATTTGCCCACGCCCGACCCGCCGCCGGTGACCACCGCGACCTTGTTTGCGAGCTTGCTCATGATGGAAACCCCGTGGAGAAACAGAACGAAGACGAAGGCGCCGCAGAGGACGCAGAGGGACGCAGATAAAGACAAAACAGCAGACTGTTTTTTGAACACGGCATTCTGCCTTTAATCTGCGTCCTTCTGCGGCGCCTTCGTCTTTCTCTTCGCCTTCGTGCGTTGCTCTTCTGGTGGCGAACCCACTTCGCTATGCTAGCGTCTAACCCTCTGGGTGGCCGTGTGGCCCCCATCTCTGCGAAGGATGACGCCATGAACCCCGATCTCCGCCGCCGCACCGACGAGCTTTGCAGCCGGCTCACCCTGCTGCGAGACTCTCTTTGATGTCCGAGGCAAAACGTCCGCACGCGACCTGCTCGAAGCCAAGCAGAACGAACCGGACTTCTGGAGCAACCAGGAGAAGGCGAAAGGTGTCATCACGCAACTGAAGGTGCTCAACTCGCTGCTGAAGCCCTACGCGGAACTCACCGCCGCGGCCGGCGACATCAGCGCGATGGCCGAACTCGCCGCCGAAGACGCGGCCTTTGAATCGGAGTTGGAGCCGGCGCTCGCCGCCGCCGAACAGAAGTACGAGGCGTTCGAGCTTCAGGCGATGATGAGCGGCAAGCACGACTCGGCGTCGGCCATCGTGTCGATCAAGCCCGGCGCCGGCGGCACCGACGCGTGCGACTGGGCGAACATCCTCTTCCGCGCGTACTCGAAGTGGGCCGCGAACCACGGGTTCGACATCCCGAAGGACGAGATCGACATCGAGCCGAACCTCGAAGCCGGCGTGCAGAGCGTGTCGTTCAAACTCGTCGGCCCCTACGCCTACGGGTACATGCAGTCCGAGATCGGCGTCCATCGCCTGGTGCGCATGAGTCCGTTCGGCAGCGGCGACACGCGCCAAACTTCCTTCGCCGCGGTCGATGTGCTACCCGAACTGCCGGACGACATCGAGATCGTGGTGAAGGACGCCGACCTGGAGTGGCAGCACTTCAGCACCGGCGGCCCCGGCGGGCAGCACCAGAACAAGACGCAATCCGGGGCGCGCTGCATCCACAGACCCACCGGCATTCGCGCCGAAAGCCGCACCGACAAGAGCCAGCACAAGAACAAGGACAACGCGCTGAAACTGCTGAAGGCGCGACTCTACGCGATCGAGGAGCAGAAGCGCATCGGTGACACGGTCAAGGCCTACGACGCGAAGGGCGAGATCGCGTTCGGGTCGCAGATCCGCAGTTACGTGATGCAGCCGTACACGCTGGTGCGCGAGGAGCGCGACGGCATCGACATGAAGACGCCGGCCATCAACGACGTGTTGGACGGCGACTTCGACCAGTTCATGCACGCCTTCCTGCGCCACAAGACCGCCAAGGCGAACAAGACGAAGAAGTAGGCGAACCCCGGCCGCAAGGCCGGGGGTGGCACACCGACCAGCGCGCGCACAACCCATTAGCACCCCCGGCCTTGCGGCCGGGGTTCGCCATGGCCATCCCCATTCCCGATCTCGCGGCGACGGAAGCCTTCGGGCGGCGGCTCGGGACGCTGCTGTTCCCCGGTGCGGTGATCGCGCTCGTCGGCCGACTCGGTGCCGGCAAGACGCACCTCACGCGCGCCATCGCCGAGGGGCTTGAGGTGAAGAACCCGGCCGCGGTGAACAGCCCGACGTTCGTGCTCATTCAGGAGTACCCGGCGCGCCTGCCGATCTACCACTTCGACGCCTACCGCCTCAATGGGCCGCGTGAGTTTGCGGAACTCGGCGCCGACGAGTACTTCCGCGGCGACGGGGTGTGCATCGTCGAGTGGGCCGACAAGGTGGAAGCGACACTGCCCCAAGATCACCTGCGCATCGAGATCGAAATCGTGGACGAACACCAGCGCGTGTTCCACCTTGTGGCGAAAGGTGAGAGATACCAAGAAGTGCTGTCGCTCTTGTAGGGTGGGACAAGGCTTTGCGCCGTCCCACCATTGCAACTCAAAAGATGGTGGGACGGCGCAGAGCCTTGTCCCACCCTAGGCTGATCGGAAGTTGGGCTTTCGATGGAATTATTGGTTCGAGTTCGATCCCGTTTTTGGT
>CANLGS010000737.1 GCA_947490035.1 Gemmataceae bacterium | reverse complement strand
CGGTGCTGAGAAGTAGCAGGCTTACAGCCTGCGTTCACCCTGAAAGGGTGACACTTCTCAGCACCGGGCAACGCCCGGTGAGGCGACGCCAGCGACTTCACATTCCGCGAGGTTCGCCATGATCTCCGGTCCCACGCGCCGCGGTCTCCTGCTGTCCGGCGGTGCCGTCGCGCTCGGAAGCGGCGTTGCCGGTGCCGCGCCCGAAGCGCCCGCGAAGGTGTATCGCGTCGGCGTCGTGTCCGCGGCCATCCTCGGCAAACCGCAGCCGCGCAACGGCCACATCTGGCACTTCGCGCAGTACCTGCACCCCACCTGCGATTTCGACGCGCTCAAGAAGCACTACCCGACCGGCGAACCGATGTTCCGCACGATGCTCCGCAACCCGAAGTTCAACTTCGACCAGTTGCCGTTCCCCGACACGAAGATCACCCACTTCTACGACGCCGACCCGAAGGTCGCGGTGGCGTTCACCGAGGCGTACCCCGGTGTCAAGGTCGCCCTGAGCCTCGAAAAGATGGTCGAGGAAGTGGACGCGGTGTGGATGGGCGACGCCTCCGGGCTGGGCGAAGATCACTTCGACCTCGTCGCGCCGGGGCTGGCGAAGGGGTTGCCCACGTTCTGCGACAAGCCCATCGGCGGCACCGTCGCGGGGACGAAGAAGATTCTGGAGTTCGCGAAGAAGCACAAGGCGCCGCTGATATCCGGCAGCATCTTCTGCTACGAGTGGGGCATGGAGTCGGCGCTGCGCATGCGCGATTCCGGCGACTTCGGGGCCATCGAACACGTATCGGCGCGGCTCCACAGCCGGTACAGTTTGCCGGGTTGGATGATCTACGGGCAGCACCCGGTTTGGGCCGTGATGCGACTGATGGGTTCGGGCGTCGGCGCCGTCAGCCTCTACGACTACAAGGACACCGGCCACGCGCTCATCACGTATCCCGACCGCTACCCGTGCCACGTCTGGTTCGGGCAGCCCTACGAGAAGTTCGAGTACGACCGCACGGACGTGTACTTCAAGAAGAAGCTGTTCTCCTACACGCCGTCCATCGACGGCGACTACAAGTTCGGTTACCACTACGAGATGTTCCGCATGGCCGCGACGTTCCGCGAGATGGTGAAGACCGGCAAGGAGCCGAACACGCACCAGGAGATTCTGGAGGTCACGGCGATCGTCCACGCGGGCGCGAAGTCGCTCAAGGAGAAGAGCCGGCTCGTCGAACTGGCCGAAGTGCTGAACTGAACCGTAGACACGCGTGCCCTCACGTCTTTACCTGGCGCTCGCACCTCTCTCCGGTGGTCGTGCTGAACCTGCTCCGCGCGTGCGGCGTCTGTAGAAAGGCTACATCGCAGACGCCGACGAAGGAGCAAGACCGTGACGGACAAGCCCCGCTGGTTCCAGACGACCGCCATCGACTACCCGAACAGCCGGCCGCACATCGGCACCGCGTTCGAGAAGGTCGGCGCCGACGTGCAGGCCCGCTACCGGCGGATGGAGGGCTTTGATGTCTACTTCCTGATGGGCAACGACGAGAACACGGTGAAGGTGTCGAAGCGCGCCGCCGATCTCGGCCAGGACACGCAGGCGTACTGCGACGACATGGCCAGGCAGTTCCGCGAGGTGTGGGACGCGCTCGACATCAGCTACGACACCTTCGTGCAGACGAGCAGCGAGCGCCACAAACAATGCTGCCGCAAGTTCATCCAGAAGGTCTACGACAACGGCCACATCTACAAGGGCGAGTACGGCGGTTGGTATTGCGAGGGCTGTGAGGAGTTCAAGAGCGACAAGGTCCACGGTGAGAACGCGGGAAACTGCCCGGTTCACAAGCGGCCACTGATTCGGCGCGCCGAGCCGTGTTGGTTCTTCCGCCTCTCCGCGTTCCAGGACAGACTGCTGAAGCACCTGAAGGACAACCCGGAGTTCGTCCAGCCGGACAGCCGGCGGAACGAGATGATCGGGTTCATCGAGGCCGAAGGGCTGCAAGACCTGAACATCTCGCGGCACGGCGAGCAGTGGGGCATTCGCCTCCCGTTCGATCCCGAATTTACGGTCTACGTGTGGTTCGACGCGCTGCTCACGTACATCACCGGCATCGGCTACGGCGACGACGAGGCGACGTTCCGCAAGCACTGGCCCGCGGACGTTCACTTCATCGGGAAGGACATCACGCGCTTCCACACCCACATCTGGCCCGCGATGCTGTGGGCCGCGGGCGAAGAGGCGCCCAAGAAGGTGTTCTCGCACGGCTTCGTGAACAACAACGGCGAGAAGATGGGGAAGACGCTCGGCAACGTCGTCGATCCGCTGGAGATCATCAGCAAGTCGAGTACCGACGCGTACCGCTACTACTTCATGCGCGAATGCCCGTTCCCGTCGGACGGCGACTACAGCGGGCAGAGATTCGAGGAGGTGTACAACTCGGAGCTGGCGAACAACCTCGGCAACATGCTGAGCCGCGCGCTGACGCTCGTCACGAAGAACTACGAGTCGAAACTGGAAGGCACCGCGAACAAGGTGCCGGACGCGGTCGTGAACCTGAACCTCGCGGAGTTCGTCGCGACCGTGCGCGGGCACGTCGAGGCGTGCCGCTACAACCTCGCGCTGCAAGCCATCGTGCAAGACTTCCTCACGCCGACCAACCAGTACCTCGAAAGCAACGCCCCGTGGAAGCTGGTGAAGACCGACAAGGACGCGGCCAAGAAGGTGCTGTTCAACGCGGTGCAGTCGCTGCGGGTCGCGAGCATCCTGCTGAAGCCGTTCATCCCGAAGAGCGCGGAGGCGATCTACACGAGCTTCAACTTCCCGACGCCGTGGGCGGAGGTGAGGTACGCGGACGCCGCCGAGCTGAAGGCCCAACCGGACGACCTTCGCGTCACGGCGGAGTTGGTGGGGGATAAGGTGAAGCCGCTGTTCCCGCGCATCGGGTGAGGTGTTCTTGGTAGGTGCCGCTTGCCGAGCGGCACGGGCTAGTGCCACAACTCGCATCCAACATTTCATCAGGTGGCAAGGCTTTGTGGTTTGTGTAGGTTTCGTGGTTTGACGCGGCGGTGCGGCGGGACGAAGTTGGCTCGGCGGT
>CANLGS010000736.1 GCA_947490035.1 Gemmataceae bacterium | reverse complement strand
TCTATTGGGGACAAACTGAGGACATTTCTATTGGGGCCTGACACCTTTTCAACGAGGCACTTGTCGGGGCGAGTGGTTACGATATTTGCTCATGTCCTACGGTCAGCCGACATTCGACGACGGACCCGCGAAGCCGCGCGAAGCGCCGTGGCGGGAGTTCGCGCGCTCGCCGCTGGTGCCGGTCGCGCTCGCGGCGTCCGTCGGGTTGCTCGCGGACCGCTACATCGGCGTGCCGCTCGGCGTGGGGTTGCTCGTTGCCGCGGTCGCGCTCGTCGGCTGGTTCGTCACGCGCATCGCGGCGCCGCGGACCGCGCTCGGCTGGCTGCTCGTTTGCGCCGCCGCGCTTGCCGCGAGCCACCACCACTCGCACCGCAATTCATTCGCGTCCGACGACATCGCGACCTTTGCTAAAGACACGCCGGTCGCGGTTCGCGTGCGCGGGAAACTGGACGACGAACCGGACCGCTTCCGCCCGCCGCGCTACGATCCACTACTCACCGTGCAGCGAGAAGAGAGCAGCGTCGGCGTGCTGGAAGTGACCGCCGTGGACGGCGCCGACGGCTGGCGACCCGCGTCCGGCAAGGTGCGCCTTTCAGTGGAAGGCCGGCTCGATGATCTCCACTGCGGCGACGCGGTCGAAGTGAGTGGGCGGCTGTCGAAACCCGACGGGCCGCACAACCCCGGCGAGCGCGACTACCGCGCGTACCTCCTCGATCACCAGATCACCGCCGACCTGCGCGTGAAGCGCTCCGCGGACTCCGTCGTGCGCATCGAAGAAGGTTGGCGGGCGTCGCTGTTCGGCTGGCTCGCGGCGGTCCGCGGGTGGGGCACGCGGGCGCTGTCGCGGTCGCTGCCGAAAGACGAATCCGGCCTCGCGACGGCGCTGCTGCTCGGCGACAGCACCGCGCTCGACCGCGAAGAGTGGGACGTGTACGTCCGCACCGGCGTGATTCACGTGCTGGCTATCTCCGGCCAGCACCTCGTGATTCTTGGGTGGTTCCTGTGGCTGGTGTCGCGCGCGTGCGGCGTGCGGAGCCGGCACGCGGCCTGGGCGGTCGCGCTCTTCTTGCTGGCCTACGCGCTCATGACCGGCGCGCGGCCGTCGGCGATCCGCGCCGCGGTGATGGTGTGCGTGGTGTGCGGTGGGATCATCCTGCGCCGCCCGGTCGTCATGGCGAACGTGTTCGCGTTCGCGTGGCTCGTTGTGCTGGTCGTGAATCCGACCGACCCGTTCACCGCTGGGTGTCAGCTCTCGTTCCTGAGCGTGTTCGTCCTTCTGTGGGGCGCGGTGCGCTGGCTCGAACCGCGCGAACTGACGCCCGTGGAACAACTGATCGAAGAGACACGCGGTGTACCCGAGAAGATGCTCCGCGCGCTGCTGCGCGTGTTGTGGCAGTCGTTCGCTATCAGCACCATCATCACCGTCGTGAACACGCCGCTCGTCCTCGCGTGGCAGAACGTCGCATCGCCCATTGGCGTGATCCTCGGCCCGCCGCTGATACTGCTGACATCCATCGCGCTCGTGACCGGCTTTCTACTACTCCTCACGTCGCCACTGGGCGCGTGGTTGGCGTGGCCGTTCGCGCGTATCACCGAGTGGTGCCTCGCCGCGTGCGAGTGGTTGGTTCACCTCGGCGACCGCGTGCCGTTCGGCCACCTTTACTCGCCCGCACCGCCGGTGTGGTGGCTGGTCGGGTTCTACCTGCTCGTCGCGGGTGTGGTGTTGCTCGACGGCAAGTGGGTGAAGCGGTTCCTCGCGGCGGTCGGCGTGTGGGTGTTCGTCGGCCTCGCGCTCGGCTTGCAACCGCGAACGTCGGACGAACTGCGCGTCACGTTCCTCGCGGTCGGGCACGGCGGCTGCGTCGTGATCGAAACGCCCGACGGCCGCGTGCTGCTCTACGACACCGGCACGACCGCCGGCCCCGACGCGATGCGCCGCGTCGTCGCCCCGTACCTGTGGAGTCGCGGCATCAGCAGCATCGACGAAGTTTTCCTTTCGCACGCGGACCTCGACCACTTCAACGGCCTGCCCGAACTGATGAAGCGCTTCCCGGTCGGCCGGGTGACGATGACGCCGACGTTCCCCGACAAGGAAAGTCCGGGTGTCACTGCGGTTCTGGCCGCGTTGGAGAAACGCGGCGTTCCACGCCGGACAGTGGTCGCGGGCGAGCGCTTCACGTCCGGAGATGTGTCGTTCGAGGTGCTGCATCCGCCACCGACCGGCCCACCGGGCAACGAGAACACGCGCAGTTTGGTGTTGCTGATCCGGCACGCGGGGCACACGGTTTTGCTCACCGGCGACCTCGAAGGTGAAGGGCAATCGCTGGTGACCGCGAAGCCGGTCGCGCCGGTGGACGTGATGCTCGCGCCGCACCACGGCGCGAAGAACGCGAACGCGCCGAAGGGCACCGCGGACAAGCCGGAACCCGGCGCGATGGCAATGTGGGCGCGTCCCAAGTTAGTCGTATCGAGCCAGCGCACCGGCTCCGCGACGGACCACCTGCACGCGAGTTACGGCGCGGCCGGCGGGGTGGTGTGGGACACGCCGACCGCGGGCGCGGTCACGGTGCGCAGCCACGCGACCGGCGTTGTGGCGGAAGCGTACCGCACGCGCGAGGTGAAAGTGGTGACTCGCGGAAAGTGACCGCCGCGGTCAGTTCAATTCCAGCACGAAGTCGTTCTTGTCCCCGACTTCCAACCCGGAAGTGGCCGGGGAACCGTACTTCGTCGGGAGCACGTGTTTTTGCTCCGCGGACTTCGGCTACCTGCGCCCGCGCCGCCCCGACTACGACGATATCGCGTTGAAGGCGTGTGCCGCGCGAATATAGTCGCAGGGTTGGCGGGAGTGCTTCGTGTTCTTCAAGCACGACGACGCGGGCGCCGGCCCGCGGCTGGCGTCGCGTCTACTGGAGTTGCTCGCGGAAAGTTCGCGCCCGACACCGCACCAGAAACGAGCCGCTCAGGTGAACCTCTAACTTACGGTTCGCTCGTGTTTTGGGTGGTTATCGGGAATGGTGTTTGTGGGTAGTTTGTCGGGATGACTGACACCAAACCCCGGTTGCTGCGAGTGGAGGTCGTGG
>CANLGS010000735.1 GCA_947490035.1 Gemmataceae bacterium | reverse complement strand
TGGAACCGGCCGTCGTCCGGGCGCATGGGGCTGGAGTACCCGCCCATCCAGCGCGTCAGCCTGTTCGTCGATCTGCTGCCGTACATGGGGCGTGGGCACCTCGCCGGCGCGGTGAACAAGAACGCCGCGTGGTACGCGCTGGAGTACGAGCCGGCCGACCCGAAGAACCCGGACGCGCCGCGCAAGAAGTTGGTCGATAACGTCACGCCGGGCGGGCAGTGGGTGCCCGAGTTGCTCGTCCCGTATTACCCGCAGTCGGCGTGGCGCGCGACCTCGCCCGACTACGCCCCGGGTCACGTGTTCGGCGCCACGAACTACGTCGCGATCTCCGGCACCGGCCTCGGCTCCGCCCGGTTCAACCCGAACGACCCGGAAGAGAAGAAGAAGGTCGGGATGACGGGTTACAACTGGGGGTCGAAGGCCGAGGAGGTGACCGACGGGCTAGCGAACACGATCTACATGATGCAGACCCCGCCGGGGTTGCAGCAGCCGTGGATCGCCGGCGGCGGCGCGACGCTCCGCGGGTTCGACCCGGACGACCCGATGGCCGCGTTCAAGTACAACCACGGCGGCAAGCAGGGCACCTACGCGCTGATGGGCGACGGCTCGGTGCGGTTCGTCCCCGCGGGCATCGACAAGAAGGTGCTGCTGGCGCTGGGCACCCGCGCCGGCGGCGACAACGACGCGCTGGCGGACGTGAACAAGGACGCTCCGAAGGTCGAGCCGCCGAAGCCCGTGAAGCCGGAACCGGTGCCGGTCGTTCCGCCGAAGCCCGCACCGGACGCGAAACTGGAAGTCGCGCCCGCCCCGCGTGAGAAGAAGTGAAAGTCAGTGGGCAGTGGAAAGTGGGCGGTGGGCAGTGAAGACAGCAGGGCTGTTCCCTCTTGTCTTCTCTGCCCACCGCCCACTTTCCACTACCCACTGACTTTCACCACATCGGAATCTTTACGCGGTCGCCGCTCAGCGCGCTCTCGTGAGCGCAGATGCCGACCAGCGTCCAGTTCGCGCTCGTCGGCGCGTCCGGGAACGCCGGCTGCGTGCCTAACACCGCCATCAGGAAGTTGTGCGCGAGGTGCGGGTGGCTGCCGCCGTGCCCGCCGCCCTGCACGAAGCTCAGGTGCGTCGCGTCGTGGATCGCGCCGGTGAACTTGCGGATCGGGTCCGGCAGCCGCCCGGCGAAGTCCGGCACCTTCACCCGCCGCGGAATCTGGTGTTCCGGCAGGCCGCGCATGTGCAGCACCGGCTCTTCGCCCTCCAGTTGCCCCCACTCGAAACTCACGTTCGTCGCGGTCACGTCGAAGCTCTCGCGGTACTGCCGCGCGGTGTCGTACAGGCTGCGCGTCACCTCCGCGCACACGTCGGAATCCGCAATCTTGAACGTCGCGGTCTCGATGGCGAACGACGAGCCGTAGATCGGGATGAACTCCTCGCGGATGCGCCCGGAGCCGTGACACACCACGCTCTCCGCCATCGCGATCTTCCCCTTCGCCGCGTCCGAGAGGATTGCGAGGCACGGGCTGACGCAGTGGGTCGCGTACCACATCGGCGGCAGCCCCGGCCAGTAGCCCGGCCAGCCGTCCATGTCCTGCTGGTGGCTGCCGCGCAGGAACTGGATGCGCCCCAGCACGCCGCGGTCGTACAGGTCTTTCGCGAACAGGTACTCGCGCGCGTACACCACCGTCTCCATCATCATGTAGACCTTCTTCGTCTGCCGTTGCAGTTCGATGATGGCTTTGATGTCGTCCTTGCTGGTCGCCATCGGCACGGTGCAAGCCACGTGCTTACCGGCCTTCAGAGCCGCGAGGGTCTGCGACCCGTGTTCCGGGATCGGGCTGTTGATGTGGACCGCGTCGATGTTCGGGTCTTTGAGCATCGTCTCGTAGTCGGTGAAGCGGCGCTCCTTGGAGATGCCGAACTTGTCGCCGCAGGCGTCGAGTTCGGCGCGGTTGCGGCGACAGAGGGCGTACATCTCGGCGTCTGGGTGCGCCTGGTAGATGGGGATGAACTCGGCGCCGAACCCGAGGCCGACGATCGCGACGCGGACGCGCTTGCTGCTCATGTGGAGGGACTCGTTGACGGAGAGCGGGGAAACTGCACGCAGATTACGACCGCGGAGAAGGGCGGGCAACGAGAAAGGGCCGGGTCGCGTGCATTCCGCCACCGGCGGACGCATGTGGTTTTCAGCCCTCGGAGAGGGCGCGGGCGCGGAGCCAGGGGTGAAGCTCGAAGAGCGCAACCCCTGGCGGGCTACGCGGACAATCGGTGAGCGCCGTGTTGCGGTTGTCGGGTTTCACGCGATGCGCGCCAGGGGTTGCGCTCGCCGAGCCTCGCTCCACCCCTGGCTACGCGCCCACGCCCTCTCCGAGGGCTTCAAGAGAACTCCGCTATTCCTTCGCGCGACGCGCGACCCAAATGTTATCCGACGCTATCCTCTTCGCTGAACGTCCAATTCTTCGGCTCAGTTCGGGTTGCCAGTCATTGAGGACGCACACCAGGGAAGACACACCATGAAGAAGTTCATCGCGCTGGCGAGTGTGGGCGTCGGGGCCGCGGTCGGCACGGCCTACGCGGCGCACACCGACGAGTTCGCGCCGTTCCTGGCCAACGCCACCAGAGCCGCCGAGCGGTTGTGGACCAGCATCGAGGCCAACCCCATGCCGGTGCTGGCCGCACTCGGCACGTTCTTGCTGACCATCATGTATCACAAACTGAAGGGCAAGTCGCTGCGCGAGTCGGTCGAGGTGGCCGCGACGCGCGTGCATGTGGTCGCGGTGCCGGCGCCGGCGGTCGTGGCGGAGCCGCTTGTGGTGAAGCGGGCGCAGGCGCGGGCGACGCGCACGCAACTGATCGCCGACCAGATCGCGCTGGAGAACCGCATCCGCACGCTGCCGGCCACCGTGAAGCAGGCGGAGAAGGACGCGTGCTACACCGAGCAGTCGGTGCTCGACAGTGAGAAGGCGCTGGTGGTGAAGCGGCAGGCTATACTTCTCGCGGCCACGATTGAGACGTTCTTGACGAGCCGGAAGCGTAAGCGACGGACAGCGTTATCCGTCGCTTACGCTTCCGGCTCGTCAAGAACGAGTC
>CANLGS010000734.1 GCA_947490035.1 Gemmataceae bacterium | reverse complement strand
TGCAGCGCCTCACGATCGACCAGGACCGCATCCGGAAGAACCTGCGCGAGACCCCGAAAGAGGCCGAGGTATACGACACCTACCTCAAGAAGCTGAGCGCGCAGGAGAAGGAAATCGACAGCCTGACCGCCAAGCAGAAGGCGGTCGTGTCCGACGAGTTCAAGAGCCGCAAGAAGTACGAGGACTACCTCGTCAACATCTCCGACTGACGTTTTCGGCGAGCGGGGGGCGTAAGCCCCCAGAGTGCGCCATCGCTCTTGACAGTTGTGATTCACTCGGGGGGCTTACGCCCCCCGCTCGCCCAATACTTCTTGCCCTCCCACGAACACCCGTCGCACGTTCAGTTCGCGATCCAACACAACAAAGTCCGCGCGCTTCCCGACTTCCAAGCTGCCAATTTCCTTCTCCACGCCGAGGACGCGGGCGGGCGTGAGTGTCGCCATCCGCACCGCTTCTGGTAGTGGCACGCGCGCCGCGAAGTGCATCGTCCGCAGGCAGTGGTCCATCCCCATCACGCACGACGCCAGCGCGGTGCCGTCGAGCGTGACGCCCACGCCATCTTTCTTAAGAACGCGTTCGCCACTGCCGTCGGCGCCGAACCAGTATTCGCCGTCGGGCAGGTCCACCGCGCGCATCGAATCGGTGACGAGCGCGAGCCGGTCCGGTCCCTTCGCCTTGTACGCGAGCCGCAGCAGGTCGGGCGAAAGGTGCTTCCCGTCCGCGATCACTTCCGTGGTCAGTTCATCGAAGTACAGTGTTGCTTCGAGGACGCCGCCGCGCATCGGGTACGTCTGCGACTGCCGCAACCGCGCGCGGTCGGACATCGCGCAGAAGAGGTGATCGACGTGCCGCACGCCCCACGACACTGCCGCTTCGACCTGAGAAAAGGTGGCGTGACTGTGACCCGCGTTGAAACGCACGCCGCGAGGCGCGTAGGTGCGCACCAGCCACTCCGCGTTCTCGATCTCAGGCGCCACAGTCACCACCAGCGGCATCATCTCCGCGAGCTTCGTGAAGCGGTCCGCGTTCGCCGCGCTTGGAATGAGGAACTCCTGGTCCGGGTGGCAGCCGCGCGCCGGGCGCGCGAAGTACGGGCCATAGAAGTGACTGCCGACGATCCGCGCTCCGTTCGGAACGTCGCCATACAACTCCGCGCACAGCGCGAGGAACTTGTCGTACTGCGGGCCGGTCGCGACGGTGCTTGTGGGTGTAAGGCTGGTTGTGCCGTGCTTCGCGTGACACCGGCACACGGTGCGGAACGCCTCCGCGGTGCCGTCCATGAAGTCGGCGCCGTCGCCGCCGTGAACGTGCAGATCGACGAACCCCGGCGCGAGGTACATGCCGCCCAGGTCGATCGCGCCCGCCCGCGCCGCGCCGACCTCCGCGATGCGCCCGTTCTCGGCCGCCACATTCGCGTTCGGCACGAGCCGGTCGGGAAGCACCAGCGTCGCGTTCGCGAGAACCGTTACAGCCATTTCATTCCCCCGTGTTTACCCAACTCATGTTAGCCCGCGACCTTCACACGGGCGCGGCGCCGATGGTAGAACAACGGTAACAGTCACGGGGGCGAGTCATGGCACGGCGGAAGCTGACGGGT
Source organism: Gemmataceae bacterium (assembly GCA_947490035.1). Classification (GTDB taxonomy): domain Bacteria; phylum Planctomycetota; class Planctomycetia; order Gemmatales; family Gemmataceae; genus Gemmata. Next base: position 1,490 of record CANLGS010000734.1, on the reverse strand, counting down.
TTGCGGGTTCTCATCACGGGCGCGTCGCAGGGCATCGGCCGGGCGCTCGTCCTCGAAGCCGCGAAGCGCGGGTGTCGCGTGCTGGCCGCGGCGCGGTCGCAAGCGCTGCTCGACGAACTCGCGGCCGAAGCGGTCAAAGCGAACACCGCGATCCAGACGGTCGTCGCGGACATCACGAAGCCCGACGACCGCACCGCGATGGTGGCCGCCGCGACCCAGCACTTCGGCGGCCTCGATGTCCTCGTCAACAACGCGGGCATCGGCGCGACGGGGCACTTCATGGACTCCGAACCGGACGTGCTGCGGCAGATCTTCGAGACGAACTTCTTCGGGCTGACGGAAACGACACGCGCGTTTCTGCCGCTGCTGAAGCAAGGTACAACGCCAGCAATCGTGAACATCTCGTCTGTGCTCGGCAAGCGAGCGATTCCGGGGCGGTCGCTGTACTCGTCCAGCAAGTTCGCGGTGATGGGGTTCAGCGAGGCGATCCGCGCCGAACTCGCGAAGGACGGCATCGACGTTCTCGTCGTCTCGCCCGGCCTCACGCAGACGAACTTCTCGAAGAACATGCTGGAACAGAAGGCGAAAATCCAGCTCGACCACCTGCGCGGCATGACGAGCGAGCAGGTCGCGGTCGCTACGCTGCGCGCGATCGAACGCGGCAGCCTCGACGTGACGCTCACCTTCAAGGGCAAACTGCTGGTGCTGGTGAACCGGTTCGCGCCGTGGGTGGTGGACTTCTTCGCGAAGAAGAAAGTGCGCGAGTTGTTCGCCGACGAGATCGCGGAGCGGAAGAAGAAGCAGGCGGAAGCGGCGGCGAAGTGAGTTGGTCACGACCGGCGCGCGAGCTGTGTGTGGTGTTCCAGTTCGGTTTCGACGCGCTTTAGTTCGGCATATGACTCGTTCAGGGAACGTCGGGACTCGTGCAGTTGTTGTCGCGCGTCATCAACCCGGTCGGTTCGCCGCTTCAGCCCTCCGCGCGCGATGAGGCCTACCACCCCAATACTCGCGCTGAGCGCACCCAAGACAACGCTCAGACAAGCGGATGGCTCTCCAACAGCGACGATTAAACCTACAGCTAGACAGCCTGTGACGACCGCAATCGCGAGCGCGGCGGCAGATAGAATCCGCTTACCTGTCAAGTCGGATTCCGCTCCTACCTGTCGCCGCCTCCATGTCTCAGCCTGATCCTGCTGCTGGTTGATCCGCTTCTTGAGTATCCGCCGGTCTTCGCGCAATCGCTGGATCGCCAACTCGGATGCGTGTCTATCTACCCCCTGTGTTATTCGCTCCAACTTCTCGATGATCGGCACGAGGCTGACGTGGCCGTCAGCGCGCCTGACGAGATGCTCTCGTTTGCAGTAGGGGCAGGCGAAACGTTCCGCGTCGCTCGTCACTGCGAGGTTCCCGCCGCAACTCGGACAGCCCAAGGTGATGAAATCGCTCATAGGGCAGAGCTCAATTAGGTTTGTGATTCACCTCACCACGAC
>CANLGS010000733.1 GCA_947490035.1 Gemmataceae bacterium | reverse complement strand
GGCGCTCGCGTCGTCGGCGAAGTACTTCGGCATCGTGGTGTGCGGGCGAATCTTCGCGGGGTCGCCGAGCCACGCGTAGATCCAACCGGGGTACGCGCGCTTCGCGATGTCCGTGAGGTTCGGCCCACTGTGTTCCACCAGTGTCTTCGCCATCTTGTCGTCAGCGGCCGGGATGTGGCACTTCGCGCACGACAGTTCTTCAAACTTGAAGCGGCCGAGTTCCAACTCGCTGTCCTTTGCGAACGCCGCGGGCCGATCCTTCGCGAGGTGGCCGAGGAACTGGTACGCCAGCGGCTCCTTGACGAACCCTGGCCCTTGCCAGAAGAGTTCGACTCGCGAAGGCGCACCGAGGGCACCGCGGACGAACTTCGCCTCGAAAGGGATCACGCCGCCGTCGAGTTGGAGTTCGGCACCGAGCGCGTCCTTCCCGCCGACCAGCACCTCCAGCTTTCCCCTTTCGGTGGTCGCGGAGAAGGTGTACTTCCCGGCGCGGGTGACGTTGATGTACCCCTTCCACGTCATGATGCCGCCGTAGTCCAGTTTGGGGTGTGGCGTTTCGTTCTTGCCGAGCGTTAGCGCGACGGTCGGTTCGAGGCGCGTCACGTTGGGCGACTGGATGCCGCCGCGCACGTCGCTGTAGTTGGCGATGAGACCGGGCTTCAGGTCGGCCGGTTCGACCGCGAAGGCCGACGCCGGGAGCAGTGCGCAGAGCGCGAGGAGGTAGTGGCGGTATCGCATGGTGGCGGGATTCGTGGGGGAGGGCTGCGAGAGAAGTTGATTATCGGGATGGCGCCGGCGCTCGCAAGTGGAAACGGCGTTCGCCTCTCAGGAGGGGCGGCGATAGTTTAGCGTTGGTCCCGCAGGGGCCATAGGAGACACCCATGTTCGACTTGTCCGCCGTTCAAGCCGCGATCCGCGAAGCCGGGTTCGACGGCTGGCTGCTGTACGACTTCCGTGGCATCAACGTGCTCGCGCAGCGCGTCGCGGGCACCAGCGCGAAGCTGTCGCGGCGGTGGTTCTACTTCGTGCCTGCCAGTGGCGAGCCGAAGAAGCTGGTTCACGCCATCGAGCCATCCTCGCTCGATCACCTACCGGGCGCGAACAAGACCGTGTACCGCCGGTGGCAAGACCTCGAAGCCGGCGTCGGGTCGCTGGTGTCGGGCGCGAAGCGCGTCGCGATGGAGTACAGCGAGCGGAACGCGAACCCGTACATCGGCCGCGTCGATGCCGGCACCATCGAACTCGTGAAGTCGTTCGGTTGCAACGTGGTCGCGTCGGGCGACCTGATTCAGCAGTTCGAGGCGGTGTGGGACGCGGACCAGGAGAAGTCGCACTTCGAGGCCGCGAAACTGTGCCGCGACGCCTACGATGTCGCGTTCGGGTTCATCGCGTCGGAGATCAAGGCGAAGGGTGGCGTGCTGGAAACGGTGGTGCAAGCCCGCATCATGAAGCACTTCGCGGACAACGGCATGACGACCTACAGCCCGCCCATCGTGGGCGTCGGGCCGCACAGCGGCGACCCGCACTTCGACACCGCTGCCGAGACGGACGTGCCGATTCAGAAGGGGTCGTTCGTGCTCATCGACCTGTGGGCGAAGATGATCCGCCCGCGCGCGGTGTACGCGGATTACACCCGCGTCGCGTATGTCGGCGACACGGTGCCGGAGCAGTACACGAAGATATTCAACATCGTGGCCGCGGCCCGCGACGCGGGCATCAAGAAGGTGAAAGATACCTTCGCCGCGGGCAAGCCGTTACTGGGCTACGAGGTGGACAACGCGACCCGCGACGTGATCGAGAAGGCCGGGTACGGCGAGCAGTACACGCACCGCACCGGGCACAACATCGGGCAGGAGGTTCACGGCAACGGGGCGCACATCGACGGCCTCGAGACGCGCGAAGACCGGCGCATCATCCCGCGCACGTGCTTCAGCATCGAACCCGGCATCTACCTGCCGGAGTTCGGCGTGCGCAGCGAGGTGGACGTGTACATCGACGCGGCCGGCAAGGTTCACGTCACCGGGGGCGAACCGCAGACGGAAGTACACCGAATTGTGGTGTAGCAACGTCTTCGACCCCTGCGGGTCCGACGCTAAACGCGGCGCGCTGGTGCTTACGCGCTTGCCACAGCGCGTCGCCGATGAAGATGACCACCGCCAGCCAGACGCAAATTAGCGCGGCCAGCCGTTCCGGGGTCAGTGATTCACCCAGCCACGTCACGGCGATAATCATCTGCACCGTCGGCGAGAGGAACTGGATGAAGCTGACGGCGAGCAGCGGCAGCCGGCGCAGCGAGAGCGTGTACGTCAGCAGCGGCACGACGGTCACGACGCCGCTGAACGCGATCAGCGCGTTCAGGCGCCAGTCGTTCGGCGTCATGTGATTTTGGCCAAGTGCCGACAGGTAGAGCAGGAAGCCGAGCGACGGCGCGAGCATCAGCAGCGTCTCGACCGTGAGGCCGGTCATGCTCTCGACCGCGACCTTCTTCCGCACCAGCCCGTACAGCCCGAACGTGATCGGCAGCGCCACCGCGATCCAGGTGAAGTTGCCTTTCCACACGAACGGGATCGCCACGCCGAGCGCGACCAGCGCGAGCGCCGGGAGCTGCGCCGGGCGCAGTTTCTCGCCCAGGAAGATCGGGGCGAGCGCCGCGTTCACGAGCGGCATCATGTAGTAGCCGAGGCTCGCTTCGACCACGCGCCCGGTGACGGTCGCGTAGATGTAGACGAGCCAGTTCAGCGCGAGGAGGGTGGACGAGAGCAGCAGCGTGAGGACGAGCTTGCGCGAACGCAGTACGCGCACGACATCGCCCCAGCCCGCGACGGCGGTGGTGAGCAGGAGCATGATGGGGAGCGACCACGCGATGCGGTGCGCGAGGATTTCCCACGCCGGAACGCCGAACGCGGCGAGCGCGGCGAAGTACAGCGGCACCAACCCCCACCACAGGTACGCGATCAGCCCGAACGCGAGACCCGACCGAAACTTTGCCGCTTCTTCGCCCACGAATCAAACCTCTTGTATTTGTGAGTAGTCATCACGCTCCGCGTGATGGTCTTCGGGTGTATGCAACACCAAGAGTGTAGTCATCACGCTCCGC
>CANLGS010000732.1 GCA_947490035.1 Gemmataceae bacterium | reverse complement strand
TCGGCGGCGAATCGGCGACGGTACTCGTCCTCACGGATCACGCGCCAGAACCGCCGCCCGCGACCGGGCGCGTGCGCTGGTGGTCGCTCGGGTCGGCCGGCCCTAACTGGGCGTTCGTGAACGCGAGCCGCACCGCCGGGCCGCGCGGCGACCGCCTGTTGCTCGAAGTCGCGAACCTCGCCACCGAACCGCGCTCGACTACGCTCCGAATCGAAGGGGGTTCCCCGCCGCGAGAACTGCGGCAATCCGAATTGCGCCTCAGCGCGGGCGAAACGCAGCGGCTCGTGCTGGAAGTTCCCGAAGACGCCGGCACCGTTCGCGCGTTCGTGGGCGACGACGCACTGAACATTGACAACGCGGTGTCACTGCTCGCCACGCCGCGCAAGTCCGTGACCTACGACCTGCGCCTGACTGATAAGGAGACGCGCACGGCGGTGGAACGCGGGCTGAAGGCGACCGGCACCGCGACGCCCGCGACGGCACGCCCGCAACTCGTCTTCATTGACGGCGCGGCCGAGGCGCCGAACGACGACGAGACGTGGATCGTGCGCGTGTTCCGCGAGCCGGAAGCGGAAGCGTTCACCGGGCCGTTCGTACTCGACCGTTCGCACCCGCTCACGGACGGGCTGTCGTTGTCGGGTGTCGTGTGGGGTGGCGGGAAAACAACGCTGCCCGGTGCGCCCGTCGTGATGGCGGGGAACGTCACGCTCCTCACCGACACCGAGTTGGCGTCCGGCCGGCACGAAGTGCGGTTGCGCCTCCGGCCCGATCTCTCGACGCTGGCGCAATCCCCCGCGTGGCCCGCGCTCGTGTGGAACCTGATACAGTGGCGCGCGGCGTTCCAGCCAGGGCTTGAGCGCGCGAACGTGCGGCTCGGCGAAGAAGCGGTGTGGACGCTCAACGCGTCGCCCGCGTCCGTCGAAGTCACGCGGCCCGGTGGTGTGGTTACCAGCGTGCCGGTGTACGCGCGGCGCGCGGCGATTCGCGCCGACCGTTCCGGCGTCTACTCCATCCGCGCGGGAGATGAGAAAGCGGAGTTCGCGGTGAACGTGCTGAACCGCGACGAATCGGACCTCACGAAGTGCGTGACGGGACGCTGGGGCGACGAACCCGACGCGGCGACGCTCCGCAGCGACTACCGCGACGCGACCGCGTGGTTCGTTCTTCTCGCCGCGGCGGTCGCGGCGCTGCACCTGTGGGTGCTGGCCCGGAAGCCTGGTACGGGAGCGACGCCGTGACGCTGCTCGAACCCCTGTGGTTGCTGCTCGCGGTGCCGCTCGTCGCGGCGTTGTTGCGCTACCCGCTGCCCGGCCGCCTCGTGAACGCTCTTCGCGTCGCGACGATTCTCCTGGCCGTGTGCGCCCTCGCGGGCGTTATGCTGCGCTTCCCGAGTCGCGCGGGCACGGTGGTCGTCGTCGTGGACCGCAGCCGGTCCATGCCGGCCGGTTCCGACGCCGACCACAAGGAACTCATCGACCTACTGCATTCGGCGATGGGTTCCAACGACCGGCTCGCGGTGGTGTCGTTCGGGGAAACGGTGGCCGTCGAGCGCGCGCCCGGCGGCGACAAGTTCACCGGGTTCGCGCACGAAGTCGGCGCGGACGGGTCCACTCTGGGCGAAGGCATTGACACCGCGTTGTCACTGATCCCCAAAGACTCGCCGGGCCGCGTGCTGGTACTCTCCGACGGCCGGTGGACGGGGCGCGATCCGGCGGCGCTTGCGGGCGTGGCCGCCGACCGACGCGTGGCGGTCGATTACCGGCACCGCAGCCGCCCCACCGCCGGCGACCTCGCGGTGGCGCGAGTCGATGCGCCCACCGCGGTCGCGCCCGGCGAGGGCTTCCTCGTCACGGCCTGGGTTCAGTCGCCCGTCGAAGACACGGTCACTTACGAGATGACGCGCGGCGACAAGGTGATCGCATCTGGCGAGCAGCGCGTGACCGCCGGGCTGAACCGCGTCACGTTCCGCGACCGCGCCGCCGAGCCGGGCAGCCAGAGCTACCGCATTCGCGTGCGCGCCGCGGCCGACGACCCGGTGCCCGAGAACAACACCGCGCGTGTACTCGTCGGCGTCACCGGGGCGAGATCGATTCTGCACCTCACGCCGACCGCATCCTCGGGCCTCACGGCTCTCCTCAAAGCCGGCGGGCTGGACGTTCGCGCGATGCCGGCGGATCGCTTCAACTTCACGCTCGAAGAGCTGTCGGGTTACTCGGCGGTGATTCTGGAGAACGTGCCCGCGGAGAAGATCGGCACGCGGAACATGGAGACGCTGGCGAGCTGGGTGCGCGCGAGCGGCGCGGGGTTATTGCTCACCGGCGGCAAGCAGTCCTACGGCCCCGGCGGGTACTACAAATCGCCACTCGAACCAATCCTGCCGGTGTCGATGGAGCTGCGCCAGGAACCCCGCAAGCTGGCGCTGGCGATCGTGGTAGCGCTCGACCGCTCCGGCAGCATGGCGGTCCCGGCCGGCGGCGGCAAGGTGAAGATGGACCTCGCGAACCTCGGCGCCGCGCAGGTACTCGACCTGCTCGGCCCGATGGACGAGATCGGCTGCTTCGCCGTCGATACCGCGGCCCACGAGATCGCCGCACTCGGCACCGTGAAGGACAAGGAGCGCGTCCGCGACAAGATCCTCCGCATCCAATCGCAGGGCGGCGGCATCTACGTGGACGAGGCGCTCGTCGCGTCCGTCGAGATGATCCGCCACGCGAAAGCCGGCACCAAGCACATCGTGCTGTTCGCCGACACCGCGGACGCCGAGCAACCCGGCGACTACAAGAACCTGCTCGACAAGACCCGTAAGGCCGGCATCACCGTGAGCGTCATCGGCCTGGGGCAGAAAACCGATAAGGACGTGGCACTGTTGGAAGACGTGGCGAAGCGCGGCGGCGGCCGGTTCTTCATCACCGACAGCCCGGAAGAGTTGCCACGCCTCTTCGCGCAAGACACGTTCGTCGTTTCGCGGAACAGCTTCCTCGAAGACCCGGTGCTGATGCAGCCGACGCCCGGACTCGCGGCACTCGCGGGCAAAGGGTTCGCGCTCGATCAGCCCATCGGCGGTTACAACCTGTGCTACTTGCGCCCCGAAGCCACGCCGGGC
>CANLGS010000731.1 GCA_947490035.1 Gemmataceae bacterium | reverse complement strand
GTCGAAGTAGACTCTCAAGAGAAAACCGGCCCGCGCGGCGGAAGAGGTGCCGCGCGGGCCGACGAGCCGGCCCGCCAGGAGGAACCCGATCGCGAGAGTGGTGTGCTTCATGATCGGTCACCGCGGCCGGGGTGGAGGGGGTCGGCCCCGACGTTCAGAACACTTCCTCGATCAACTTGGCGTCCTTGGCGACGATCCCGACCGGCCGTCCGCCGCGGACGGTGTAGTCCCCCGTGTGGTCGATCCCGAGCGCCTTCAGCACCGTCGCGAACAGGTCCGCCGGCTTGACGGGACGGTACTCTTTCAGCGCCTTGCCGTCGTCCCCGGTGTGGCCGATCGACTGCCCGGTCTTCAGCCCGCCGCCCGCGAGCACGGCCGTCCACATCTTGTTGTTGTGCTCGACCCCGTTCCGCGACCGGCCGAACTCGCCCATGCACAGGATCAGGGTGGAGTCGAGCCGGCCGCGGCACTCGAGGTCGTCGAGCAGTGCCGAGAAGCACTGGTCGAGATCCTGGAACTGCTCCTTGTTGCGGTTCGGGGCGTCCATGTGCGTGTCCCACCCGTTCCCCTTGCCGTCCTTGATGTGGGCGGCCACGAACGGGACGTCCGCCTCGACGAGCCGCCGGGCCAGCAGGCACGCCCGGCCCATGCGCCCCTTGCCGTACCGCTCCTGCACCTTCTCCGGCTCCCGGTCCAGGTCGAACGCCCGCGTCTTCGGGGTCCGCATGATCTTGAGCGCCTGCTCGAGGCTGCTCTGCTGCCCGGCCGCGACACTCGAATGGTTGTGCGCGAGGAACGCCTTATTCATCTTCTCCAGCACAGGCGTCCGGGCCGCGAGGTCGTCCCAGGTCAGCCCGGCGGTCGGCTGCAGGTCCGGGATGGCCTGGCCGATGTTCACCTTCAGCGGCGCGAACTGCGGCCCGAGGTAGCCGGCCCCCATGCTGTACGCCCCCTCGGCCTGCATCGGATCGACCACGACGTAGTGCGGCAGCTCCGCCTCCTGCTTCTGGAACGCGTGCGCGACCCGCGCCCCCAAACTCGGGTGGTCGAGTCCGCCGTCCCTCGTCTTGTACCCGGTCTGCGACCAGATGACCGCGTCGCCGTGGCCGAAGTTGCCGTGGTTCATCGTCTTCACCAGCACCAGGTGCCGCATCCGCTCGGCCAGTCGCGGCAGGTACTCGCTGAACTGGAGGCCGGGCACGCCCGTCTTGACCAGTTGCACGTGCTCGCCCGGCTTCGGGTCGAACGAGTGGGCCTGGCTCGGCCCGCCGCCCAGCCACAGCAGGACGCACTGCTTCGCCGGCTTGCGGCCCGCGGCCTCCATCGCCTCGGCCCGGGCGCGGAGCGGCTCGAACCACGCCGGGGAGGTCGTCAGTGTGCCGGCCAGTGAGAGTCGGAACAGGTCGCGGCGGGAAAGAGAGCGAGTGGTATTGATCATGGCAGGGTTCCTGGCGGGTGATTCGGTTCGGCTCAGTGGTTCGCGACAAATTCGGCGGTGTTCAGCAGGATCCACAGGACGGCGGCGTAGCCCTTCGCCGGTTCGCCGCTCGCCTTCACGAGCGCCAGCATGTCTTTTGTCTCCTCCGCGGTCGGCCGGCGTGCGAGCGTCAGGAGGAACAGTTTCTCGACCACCTTGCCCGGCTCGGGGTTGCCCTCTTGCAGTTTGGCGATCAGCGCCGGCGCCCGTCGGGGAACCTCGGCGTTCATCAGTCGGAGCAACTGCGGTGCCCCGAAGCTGTAGTTCGACGCCGACTCGTCGTACCCGGCGGTGTCGAACAACTCGGCGTTCGGGATCGCCGCCACCGCCTCCTTCTTGGCGTTCTTCACGGGCACGATCACCTCCACGCCGAGCGCCTGGTCGAGGCACTTCAGCAGCACCTCGCCCTGCAGGAGTTTGACCGGCATGCGGGCGTACCCGTCGTGGTCCCGGTTCCCCGCCGTGACCCGGCTGGAGCGCTGGTACGCCTCGGTCAGGCAGATCGACCGCAGGAGGGACTTGACGTCGTGCCCGGAGCGGACGAACTCGGTGGCGAGGAGGTCGAGGAGTTCGGGGTGCGTGGCGGCGTTGTCGGGGTTCAGGTCGTCCAGCGGGTTGACCAGCCCGCGGGCGAACAGGATCGACCAGTAGCGGTTGACCGCCGCGCGGGCGAACGCGGGGTTCTTCGGGTCGGTCAGCCAGGCCGCGTACAGCGGGCGGTAGGGGCCGTGCTCGCTCAGCTTCGGCTGCGGTCGGCCGGGGAACTTGGCCGTCACCGTCGCGGCCACGACCTTGGCGTCGAGGGCGTCGGGGATGTCGATCGTGCCGTTCGCGGGCGGGCGGAAACCGGGCCGACCCTTGGCCATCGGGTCCGGCGGGGGCGGTTCCGCCTCGGTCACCTTCTGGCTGTTCTTCTCCGCCCCCTTCTCGAAGCGGGTCCGGCCGAAGAACGCCGCCAGTTCCCAGAACTCCGTCCGCTTCCACGCGGCGTACGGGTGGTCGTGGCACTCGGCGCACTGGAGTTGCACGCCGAGGAACAGGTTGGCCGTGGCCCCGACCATCTTGGCGGGCGACGGGCGGTCGCCGCTGAGCCGGTTCGCCTGGTAGACGAAGACCGCCGGCCCCTCACCGTCCACGGTCAGCAGGTCCGTAACGATCCGGTCCCAACCCCGGCCCGTGTTGAACTGGTCGGCCAGCCAGGCGCGGAACGCGTCGGCCTTGAGCCGCTTGTTCTGCTCGCCGTCGCGCTTGACGAACAGCTCGGTCCAGTACCGGGCGAGGTGCTGCCCGTACTCGGGGCCGGCCAGCAGGTCGTCGATCAGCTTCGCGCGCTTGTCCGGGTCCTTGCTGTCGAGAAAGTCGGCGACCTTCGCGAGCGGGGGCAACCGCCCGGTCAGGTCGAGGTACACTCGGCGCTGGAACTCGGCGTCGTCGCTCCGCGGCGAGGGCGGGATGCCGTCCTTGCGCAGTTGCGCGTCGATGAGTGGGTCGATGCGCCGGACAACGGTGGGTTCCCCGCCCGCCGCACTGGTCGTGGTCAGAAGCAGTGCCAGACACACGCCGGCCGCCGAGGGACTTTGCAGGTGCATGGCGCCTTCTCTCAATCGGAACCCGCCCCGCACGATGGCACGAGCGGGGTG
>CANLGS010000730.1 GCA_947490035.1 Gemmataceae bacterium | reverse complement strand
GAACACCTGGTTCGGCTTCGCGCCCTGCTTGCTCCGCTTCTCCCACCGCTCCGCCCAACTCCGATCCGCCGGCACGATTGAACGCTTCTCTTTGTCCCAAAACATCGCGGAACCGGTGCGGTAACTCTGCACCGCCATCGCCGCGGTGACCACGGCCACCGCGCCCAGGTCCGGCGGGCTGAACGTGCCTTGCTTCCGCGACCGCACGCATTCGAGGAAGTTCTCCCACAGCGATTCGGTTTCGTTCCGCGGCGGTTCCACGCTCTCGAACGACGCCGGTTCGGGCGCCGTCTCCATCCGCGCCGGGAAGCTCGCGCCGCGCGTCGGGTCGTCGCGGAACAACTGGAACCCGCCCTTCACGAACTTGATCGCACCGAGCCGCCCGCGAATCACCTCTTCGACCGGGTAGCCGCTCAGCGTGGTCGCGGTGACCACGAGTTGACAGCCCTCCTCGTAGTCCGCGACGACGGTGCCCACGTCGGGCACGTCGCGGCCGTCGTATTCGAGGTACAGTCCGCCGCCGGCCGTGACACGCGCCGGGAACCGAACGCCCATCGCGGCGCTCATGCGCGTGACGTGGTGCGTGAGCATGTCGGTGAACGGCCCGCCGCCAAACGGCCACAGGCACCGCCACTGGGCAAAGGTCGCCCGGTCGAACGGTTGCTCGCGCGGCGTCGGCCCGACCCGACTGCCGGCGCACTCGAACTGATGCCCCAGGAACAAGTCCCAATCGACGGTCTTGGGCGTCATCTGTTTCGCGAGCCGGTAGAAACGCCACTGGCCGCGGGCGTCGTTCCGGAAGAAGCCCGTCTGCGCGTGCGCGACGTGCCCGATGGTGCCGGTGCGGATCGCTTCAAACGCGCGCATCCACACCGCGTCGGCCATCGACTGCACGCCCACCGTGACGACGCGGCCCGTTTGCTTCCACGCATCGAGTACGGCAACCGCTTCCTCCGCGGTGCGCGTCATCGGCTTCTCGACGTACACGTCTTTTCCGGCGGCGAGCGCGTCGAGCGTCATGCGGCCGTGCCAGTGGTCCGGCGTGGTGATGCACACCGCGTCCACGTCCTTGTTGTCGAGCACCTTGCGGTAGTCTTTGGTCACGCGGGTCTTGTCGGAGCGGTCGAGTTTGCACTTGCGCGCGGACGGGTACAAGCCCTGGGCGTAGCGGCGGCGTGTGACCTTCCCGCCGAAGTGAACGTCGTACTCGTCTTCGAGGCCGTCCCACACGTCGCACACCGCGACGGCCACAACGGGCTTTCCCTCCTCCGCGAACTTGTTGACGAGGTCGATGTGCGCCTGCGCGCGCCCGCCGCAGCCCAAGAAGGCGACGCGCACCTTCTCGTTGCTGCCGGCGACGTTGCCGTAACTGGCGGCCGACAGCGACAGCGCCGCGGCGGACCCGAAGAACTTGCGGCGGTCGAGCGGTGGTGGCGTTGGCATGGTTGCTCTTGGTGAACCGCGACCGTGAGGGAGCGGGTGTACGTTGGCGCTGCGGCCACCCGCTCCCTCACGGTCGCAGTTCACCTAATATATCCGAACGCGCACCGCGTCCGTATCATTCATCTAGTTTGCGCCGAAGGCACCCCACCACGCGAGACGATACCATCGACATGCACGCGAAACTGGCTTTAGCAGACGGCACCGTGTTCACCGGGCGCGGGTTCGGCGCGACCGGGGAAACGAGCGGCGAAGTCGTCTTCAACACCTCCATGATGGGCTATCAGGAGGTGCTCACCGATCCGTCGTACACCGGGCAAATCGTCACGATGACGTACCCGCTCATCGGCAACTACGGCACCACGCCTGACGATCAGGAATCGCGCGGGGTGCAGGTCGCGGGGTTCATCGTGCGCGAACTCACGCGCGTGCCGAGCAACTTCCGCTCGAACAACTCCCTCGACGGCTTCTTAAAGGCGAGCAACGTCGTCGGCATCGAGGGCATCGACACGCGCGCGCTGGTGCGCCGGCTCCGCGTTCGCGGGTCGATGAACGGCGTCCTCTCGACGACCGATCTCGACGACGCTTCGCTCGTGGCGAAGGCGCGCGCGTTCCCCGGCATGGAGGGCCGCGACTTGGTGCGCGAAGTGGTGCCGGCGAAGGCGTTCCACTGGGACAAACGCTTCGGGGCGTTCGCGGACCACGTGCTGCCGCACCGCCCGCCGACGAAGCGCGTCGTCGCCATCGACTACGGCATGAAGTGGAACATCCTCCGCTGCCTCACGCAGATCGGCTGCGACGTGACGGTCGTGCCGGGCACGGCGACCGCCGAGGAAGTGCTGTCGCACAACCCGGACGGCATCTTCCTGTCGAACGGCCCCGGCGACCCGGCCGCTGTCGGGTACGCGATCGACACCGTCAAAACCCTTCTCGACAAGAAGCCGATCTTCGGCATCTGCCTGGGCCACCAGTTGCTCGGGCTGGCGTTCGGCGCGAAGACCTTCAAGTTGAAGTTCGGCCACCGCGGCGCGAACCAACCGGTGCGCAACGAGCGCACGAAGCAGATCGAGATCACGACGCAGAACCACGGCTTCGCGGTGGACCCCAGCACGCTACCGAGTAACGTGGTGCCGACGCACATCAACTTAAACGACAACACGCTGGAGGGTCTGCGACACACCGAACTGCCGGTGTTCAGCGTGCAGTACCACCCCGAAGCCGCCGCCGGCCCGCACGACAGCAGTTACCTGTTCGAGGAGTTCCGCACGCTGATGGGGTGATGCGCTGATGAGTACATTCCCAACCGAGCCGGCACTCGAAGCAGCTATCGTCGCGCACGCCGACGAGGACACGCCGCGGCTTGCCTACGCCGACTGGCTCGACGAGCACGGCGACCCCGACCGGGCCGCGTTCATTCGCGTTCAGTGCCGGCTCGCGGACCTGTCGCCGGCCGAACCCGACTGGGCCGATCTCCGCGAACAGCAGGACGAACTCGTCGCCCGACTAAAGCACCGCGACCTGACCGCCGGGTTGGACGACGCGGACCGCTTCTACTTCGGCACCAACATTCTCGACAACCACGAGGAACCGTTCCGCCGGGGGTTCCCGCACTTCATCGACTGCCAGACCCACGCGCCGGAGTGGGACCGCGACGAGGTGGCGCGCGTCGCCTCGGAACTCG
>CANLGS010000729.1 GCA_947490035.1 Gemmataceae bacterium | reverse complement strand
TCTCCCCTTGCGGGAGAGGGTGGTCGGCGCATCGCCGACCGGGTGAGGGGTGAAACCTCCACGGACCGCGCAAAGCTCTTTTCAGTTGTGAAGTCAACCCCTCACCCGGCCGCGAAGCGCGGCCACCCTCTCCCGCAAGGGGAGAGGGCGAAAACCAAAACACACGGCTACGCTTTAATCGGACGCGGTACCATCACTCCGAATTATGCCAGTTCCTTCAGCGCCATCTCCGCGATGCTCCGCCCGATGGCGATGGACGCGGTCGCGGCCGGCGACGGCGCGTTCAGCACGTGAATCATCCGTTCCGCCTGACGGATGAAGAAGTCATCGACGAGCCTCCCGTCGGGGCTGACCGCTTGCGCGCGGACACCGGCACCGGCGCGCTTAAGGTCGTGAAACCGTACCTCAGGGATCAACTTTCGGAGCGCGTGCCAGAACGCCCGCCGGCTAACGCTGCGGTACATCTCGTGCGCCCCAGTCAACCAGAACCGGCGCGCCATCTTCCAGAAGCCGGGATTGGTCGCGTACTCCCACAGGTCGCGAAGGCTCACGTCGCGCAAGCGGTAGCCGTCGCGCCGGAACGCGAGTACCGCGTTCGGCCCGCACTCGACGCCGCCGCCGATCATCCTGGTGAAGTGGACGCCGAGAAACGGCAAACTTGCGTCGGGTACGGGATAGATGAGGTGTTTACAGAGGTGTGCGGCGCGCGGCTTCAGCTCGTAATACTCGCCGCGGAACGGCACGATCCGCACGCCGGGTTCGACGCCGCACAGCCGCGCGACGCGGTCCGAGTACAGCCCGGCGCAGTTCACCAGCAGTTTCGCGCGAACCGGTCCGGTCGTGGTTTCTGCGGTAATCGCGCCTGGCTCCGACGTACACCGGAGGAACTTCGTATCGGTGCGAACGCTGCCACCGGTTTCCACGATCTTCCGCGCGAACAATTCGGACACCGCGCGGTAGTTCACGATGCCGGTTTCGGGAACGCGCAGCGCCGCGACGCCGCGCACGTGCGGTTCGATCTCGCGCATCTGCTCCGCGCTCAGGCGCTCGATCCCGCGCAGCCCGTTCGCGGCGCCGCGGCGTTCGAGTTGGGCCAGCGCGTTTACTTCGCGCTCGTCCGTGGCGACGACGAGTTTGCCGCAGCGGTCGTGCGGGACGCCGTTGTCTTCGCAGAACCGGTACATGAGTTCGCGGCCCGCGGCGCAGTTGAGCGCCTTCGCCGAACCCGGCTTGTAGTACAGGCCGGAGTGGATCACGCCGCTGTTGTGGCCGGTCTGGTGCTGCGAGACGCGGTGTTCCGCCTCGATCACGGTGACCGTCGCGCGCCCCGTGAGCGCAAGCCCGGTGCCGAGGCCGACGATCCCGCCGCCGACGATGAGTACGTCCGTGGTGTGCATGAAGAGTGTGATAGGCGCCGCGAATAGTTGTGGCCGCGCGCGGCGCGCGGCCGCATACTACCTCCGTTCGGGCACACTCTCCTTCCCACCCAAGCCCCGAACACAACCTGGAGTACCGCAATGCTCGTTCGTCGTCTCGTCTGCGCCGGCCTCGTGCTGGCCGTGTGCGCGTTCGCGCCCCTGGGCGCGCAGGAACCGAAGGACAACCCGGCCGCGAAGTCGCTCAACCGCGACAACCCCCGCCACAAGCAGTTCCTCAAAGTCGTCGAGAAGGGCGAGGGCGACGTGATCTTCCTCGGCGACTCCATCACCCAGGGCTGGGAAGGCGGCGCGGCCGCGAAGACGTGGAAGGAAGCGTTCGGCCCGTTCAAGCCGGTCAACCTCGGCATCAGCGGCGACCAGACCGGGCACGTGATCTGGCGCATCACCGAGGGCAAGGAGATCGAGCCGCTCAAGCCGAAGCTCGCGGTCATCATGATCGGCACGAACAACACCGGCGGGCACACGGCCGAGCAGATCGCCGGCGGCATCAAGGCCATCATCACCGAACTTCAGAAGCAGAAGCCGGACATGAAGATTTTGCTCCTCGGCGTCTTCCCGCGGGCCGGCGGCATCGCGAAGGAAGACACCGTCGCCCCGAAGGACAAGCTGAACCCGAAGATCAAGGCGATCAACGACATCATCTCGAAGTTCTCGGACGACAAGAAGGTCTTCTACAAGGACATCGGCGACAAGTTCCTCAACAAGGACGGCGGCCTGGAGAAGAAGGTCATGCCCGACCTGCTGCACCTGAGCGCCGAGGGCTACCAGATTTGGGCCAACGCGATCAAGGACGACATTGCGAAGCTGGTGAAGTAAGCAGCGACAAAGGCGAAGAGGATTGGCCACAAAAAAGCACAAAGGGCACAAAAGGGAACCAAGATATCAGAGAACAGAGTTCAGAAAGCAAATCACAGTCTGTCTTCTGGACTCGCTCTTCCTCTTGGTTCCCTTTTGTGCCCTTTGTGCTTTTTTGTGGCCAATCCTCTTCGCCTTTGTCGGCGCATTGCGCTCAGCCCATCACGACGGTCTTCCGCAGACGGCGTTGCAGGCTCGCGCCGATGAAGTCGCGGAACAGCGGGTGCGGCTTCGTCGGCTTCGACTGGAACTCCGGGTGCGACTGCACTGCGACGAACCACGGGTGGTCCTTCAACTCGATCGCCTCCACCAACCCGCCGTCGGGGCTGGTGCCGGAGAAGATCATGCCGCCCGCTTCGAGGCGGTCGCGGTAGTTGTTGTTCACCTCGTAGCGGTGGCGGTGGCGCTCGCTCGTCACGTCCACGCCGAACGCGGCGCGGGCCTTCGTGCCGGCCTTCAGGTGACACGGGTACGCGCCCAGCCGCTGCGTGCCGCCGAGGTCCGTCACCCCGGTCTGCTCTTCCATCAGGCACACGACGGGGTGCGGCGACGCCTTGTCGAACTCGGTGCTGTTCGCGTTCTCCAGCCCGATGTGCCGCGCGAACTCGATGGTCGCGCACTGGAGGCCGAGGCAGATGCCGAAGAACGGCAGCCCGGTTTCGCGCGCGAACTTGATCGCCTCGATCTTCCCCTCGATGCCGCGCTTGTCGAACCCGCCGGGCACGAGCAACCCGTCCACGTTCGCCAGCTCCAGCGCCATGCCCCCGGGCGCGACTTCGTCGGACACGATGCGGACCAACCGCACCTTCGCGCGGTGCGCGATCCCGGC
>CANLGS010000728.1 GCA_947490035.1 Gemmataceae bacterium | reverse complement strand
TCCGCGCGCTACAAGGAACACTTCAGTTCCACGAAACTGCCCGACGGCCGCGAGGTGAAACTGCGGTGCCTCGCATTCCCCGGACACGAGTTCTACGCGGCCGAAATCCTGAAGATCGTCGGCGAGGCGCTCCCGATCTTTTCGCAGTGGTTCGGGGCGTTCCCGTACTCGCAGTTCACCGTCGCGGAGTCGTACTTCGGGTGGAACGGGAACGAGTGCGGCGGCCTCATCATGATCGACGAGCGCGTCTTCGGCATGCCGCACCTGGCGCGCGGGTACGTCGAATACCTCGTCTCGCACGAGACCTGCCACCAGTGGTGGTACAACATGGTCGGCACGAACGGGTACGCCGAACCGTACATCGACGAGGGCGCCGCGACCTACTTCACGCACCGCCTGCTCGACAAGAAGCACGGCAAGAATAACCCGTTCCTGAAGTGGCCGAAGGGACTTTCGTGGCTGCCGAACATCGACCGGGAGAATTACCGGTGGGGCAGCATGTACCACGCGATTCGCAACCACGAGATGACGCCCGCGGCGCAGGAACTGCCGCAGTACAAGCACGTGTTCGCGCTGTTCACCGGCGCGTACGATCGCGGGTCGAAGGTGTACGGCATGATCGAGGACCGGCTCGGCGAAGCCGCGTTCCTCGACTTCATCAGCGTCGTCGTGAAGAAGTATTCGTGGCGCATCCTGTCGTCGGCGCTGTTGCGCGCGGAACTGGAAGCGTACACCGGGCGCGACTGGGGCGAGTTCTTCGACCGCTGGGTGTTCGCTACCGGCATGACGGACTGGTCGGTTGAGAAGGTGACGGTCACGGTCGATGGGGTCAGCGGGCCGCGTCTGCGAGCGCGTGCGCTCACACTTGGCGCGCGGTTGCCACGCAGGCAGGTGTCGGTCGTCGTGAAGCAGAGCCGCGAGTTCACCGAGCCGACGGTGCTTGAATTCTCGCGTGGCGCTC
Organism: Gemmataceae bacterium; assembly: GCA_947490035.1. Lineage (GTDB taxonomy): Bacteria > Planctomycetota > Planctomycetia > Gemmatales > Gemmataceae > Gemmata. The sequence goes on along the minus strand of CANLGS010000728.1, from coordinate 2,163 downwards.
AGGTGGTGCGCATCCCGGTCGGGCCGTACACGGAAGCGGTGAAGATCGGGGAAGCCGACGCGACCGTTACCCCTCTCGGTGACAATCGCTGGCGCGTGGACGCGGAGTTGCTGTTCGAGCCGGAACAGGTGACGGTCGATCCCGACGGCGTGCTGCTCGACGCGAACCCCGGCAACAACCGGTGGAAGCCGTCGGTGAAGGCGCGCGTCACGCCGCTGTACACACAGTTCGACGAGACCGGGCTGACGGCCGATTACAACCGGTGGAACTTCACCGCCGGGCCGTGGGTCGGCGGGCAGGTGTGGCAAGACCCGTGGTACACGCGGTCCACGATGGTCGGGCTTCGCGCCAGCGCGTTCCGCACCGAGCGCTACACGGCGGGCGCGTACACCGCGATCCGCTCCGACTACCGCGACGCGGTCGTGGGCGTGGACGGTCGCGTGTTCACCCCGCACCACGAGTTCGGCGCGAACTGGGAGACTCGCATCGCCGGGCCGTTCGGCGGACTGGACGGCGCGAGCGGCGCGCAACGCGGGTCGATCTACGCGCGCACCATTCGGAAAGAGTCGTCGAGTCTGTACCTGCCGCCGGTGCTGTACGACGAGGCGTTCGCGACCTACCAGGACAACTTCTTGCCGTTCCAGCGCGGCGGCACCGCGGCGCGCGGCGGTGCGCGCTTCGACCGCCTCTACATGGCCGGTTGGCACGTGCGACTGAACCTGTACACGCCGTACTGGGATCCGGAGTGCGGCGTGTGGGCCGACGCGGTCGCGTCCGGCGGTCAGGCCGATTTCGCCAACGGGTGGAAGCCGCTCGCGCAGGGGCGCGCGGAACTGGGGGCCGTTCACGGGCTGCCGGAGTGGACCGGGCCGCTCCAGGCGGTGCGCGTCGCGGGGCGCGTGGTCGGTCAGTACGCGACGCCGGAGCGCGGGCAGTTCTTCGCGCTCGGCGGCGGCACGCTGTTCCGCGGGTTCGACCTCGCGGAGCGGCAGGGCAGCGCGCTGTGGGTTGGCAATTTGGAGGTGCGCGTGCCGCTGGCGCGGAACGTCACTTGGGACGCGCTCGATCACTGTGTGGGCGCGCGGAACGTGTGGCTCGCGACTTTCTACGATGTCGGCGCGGTTTACTCGAACGGCCGGATGGTCGGCGGGAACGTGGCGCACGCGGTCGGTGCCGGCTTGCGCGTGGACATGGCGATCTTCAGCTTCATCGAGCGCGCGACGCTCAGGTTCGACGTGGGGAAGCCGCTCACCGGCGGCGCCCCGTTGCAGTTCTGGTTCGGCGTTCAGCACGCGTTTTGAGGCACGGCCGCGCACGGGTTGATCTTGCCCGGCGCCGATGCCGCGAGCTATTCTTCCGCACTTACACACGTTAGGAGGACGACATGGACGACGTTCAACTGCGCCGCGAGATGGAAGGGATGCTGTTCTACCACACCATCCCGCTCACGCCGACGCTTTCGACCCCCGGCTGGCCGGCGGTGGTGCCGATCGTCGAGATGACGCGGCGGGCCATGCAGAAGGTCGATTTCCGCGGCAAGCGCGTACTCGACATCGGCTGCCGGGACGGGCTGGTCTGCTTCGAGGCGGAGAAACTCGGCGCCGCCGAAGTCATCGGCATCGACAACGACCTGGCGCCGCGCGTGCCGGAGTTCCTGATCCGCACGCTGCAATCGAAGGTGCGCATCCACTCGGCGAACCTGTTCGACCTGCGCCCCGAGACGCACGGCAAGTTCGAAGTGGTCATCTTCCCCGGCGTCCTCTACCACCTGCGGCACCCGTTCTGGGCGTTGAAACTGATTCAGGACGTCATCACCGACGGGGGCACGCTGGTGCTCGAAACGGCGATGCTGGCCGACGACAACCGGCACGCGATGCTGTACTGCCCGACCGGGGCGGAAAGCCCCTACGAGCCGACCAGCGTGACGTTCTTCAACCGCAAGGGGCTGAACGACACGCTGACCAGCATGGGTTTTGAAGTGCTGCTGGCGGAAAGCATGGTGAACCTGCCGCCGGCAGCGGCCGACGCCGCGAAGCCGAACATCGACCGCGGTGTGACCGTTTGCCGCAACGCGGTCGCGTCCCGCAACGTCATCAACACCTACTGGGATGGCACTCCCAACGCCCACGACTTGCCCACCTGGGACGGGAAGAGCCGCGTGGC
>CANLGS010000727.1 GCA_947490035.1 Gemmataceae bacterium | reverse complement strand
CGGCTTCAGGTCGAACGTGTCCAGGTGCGACGCGCCGCCGGCCAGCCAGACGTTGACGACCGACCGCTTGCGGTACTCGGAGTCGAGCGCGGAGCGAGCGTCGGCCCGCAAGAAATCGGTCAGGGTCAGGCCGCAGAACGACGCGGCACCCACCTGTAGAAGTTCGCGCCGGTGGAGGCCGACGCACCGACCGTTCTTGCCAATTTCGATTCGAGCCATGGGGGTCCAGCCGATCTGAAGTTTGGGGACGCGAATTCCTGATGAGGCTCTCGCGTGGAATGACGACGAACGGTTTCGAGGCGGGTGTCGGCGGGAGGTCACAGCAATTCGCGGATCGGGTCACCGAACGGCAGGATCGGAATCGGCCGCCGCTCTTGATCGTAGAGGAAGGTGTGCGTGTCGATGTCGAGGTGCTTGTAGACGGTGGCCCACAGGTCGTTCGGGGTCAGCCGGTTCTCGTGCGGGTGCGTGCCCAACTTGTCCGTCGAGCCGACCACCTGACCCATCTTCAGGCCGCCGCCGGAGACCAACACCGACATCGACTGCGGCCAGTGCTCGCGCCCGTTGCGCATCCCCTTGGCCCCGCCGTCCGCCTTGCTGATCCTCGGCGACCGGCCGAACTCGCCCGTCACCACGAGCAGCACCTTCTTCGTGAGCCCGCGATCATGGAGGTCTTCGACGAGCGCGGTGATGACCTTGTCGTACATCGGCAGACGCAGCTTCATATCGACGAAGTTGTCGTGGTTGACCGCGTGCGTGTCCCAGTTGTAGAAGCACCCGTTGATGTGCGGGTTCTCCATCACCACCGTCACGAAGCTGCACCCGGCCTCCACCAGCCGCCGGGCCATCAGCGCCCGCTGGCCCCACGCGTTCATCCCGTACCGCTCGCGCAACGCGGCCGGCTCCTTGGACAGGTCGAACGCGTCCCGTGCCTGCGTGCTGGTGAGCATGTCGAACGCCCGCGCGTAGTGCCCGCCCATCGCCTTCAGCGCGGGGTTCGTGTCCCCCTCGCGGCGCACCCCCTCGATCCCGCGGAGCAGTGTGAACCGGTCGTCGAGGCGCAGGGCCATCTCCTCGCTGACGCCGATGTTCTTCACCTGGAAGTTGGCCTTGCTCGGGTCGCCGTCCACCATGAACGGCGTGTACCCGCGGCCGAGGTACGCGGCCCCCTGCGCGTACGTGTCCACCCCGGCCCGGCCGCCATCGACCACCGAGACGCAGTTGGGCAGGCCGAGTTTGAGTTTTTCCCGCATCCTGGCGACGATCGTGCAGACGGCCGGCGAGTCGTTCACGGTCTCCGTCGGCGTGTTGGGAACGCGCCCGGTCATCACCCGCTTGGACCCGCCGCCGTGGTCGTTGAACGTGTGCGCGATGCTGCGGATCACGGTGTACTTGTCCGCGCACTTGGCGTGCAGCGGCATGTGCTCGCACACGTCCAGGCCCCGGACGTTCGTCCGGATCGGCTGGAACGGCCCGCGGTACTCGTCCGGCGCGTCCGGCTTCATGTCGTACATGTCCAGGTGCGGCGGCCCGCCCGCCAGCCACACGAAGATGACCGATGTGTCCGGGGCCGCGTTCGACTTCCCCTCGGCGGCCCGCAGACGCATCACGTCCGCGAGGCTCAGCCCGGTGAGGCCGAGCGTGCCGGTGGTGAGGAACGACCGCCGGGACACCGGCCCGGCACAGGGGTTGAGGTTCATTCGCAATCTCCATCTCAGGGGGACTGGTGTTGGTGGCGGGATCAGCGGTCGTTCGGTGGCGAACCGGCGGGGTTATTCCTTGTTCCACAGCAGCCCGGGGCGGCCGGCCTCGACCAGGCGCCCGACCTCTTCCTTCTGCAAGGCCCGGCTCCAGACCGCGAGTTCGTCCATCTGCCCGCGGAGGGCGCGGGTCGGGAACTGGTCCTTCGGGTCGGCCAACCAGTTACCGATCCGACACGCACCGGGCCGCACCAGCACGTCGTTCTGCCAGGTGCGCTCGCGGGCCAGCGCACCGTTCACATAAATCTGCTGGGAGCGCGTCCGGGCGGAGATCACCGAGGCGACGTGGACCCAACTCCCGAGCGGAACCGGCTTCCCGACGAACGGGTCCTGGAAGTTACCCACGACGATCACGCCGCCGCGGACGAACCCCTGGCGGTTCAACTGGAAGTGGATACCGTCCGGCTCGTACCCGTCGGAGTTCAGGATCGCGTTGAGAACGAAGTCGATGCGCTCGACCTTCACCCACGCCGCGATGGTGAGTTCTTGGTGCTCGCCGGGGATCGTGACCTGCGCGAAGTCCGCGTCGCGGTCGAAGAGCAGCCCGTCCTTCCCGGGCCACCGGCCCGTCGTCCACCGTGCGCCGACGATCCGACCGTCGCCCATCCCGCCCTCGATCGCGTTCGTGAGTACGGATTCGTCAACCTGTCGGCGGAACGGGAAGAACGCCAGCAACGTGCGGTCCTTTCGCATTTCCAGTTCGTACTGCTCCCAGCGCTTCAGTCCAATCGATCCGGGGGTGGGGAAGTCCCCCTCACGAAGCGGTGGCGCGGGTGCGGACCGCCCATCGACCGCCCGGGAGGAGTTGCCGCCCGTGACCGGGAGGACCGCGCCCGACTGGGGGTCGGTGACGTTCACCTGCCCGTCGAAGACGTACAGGTCGCTGGCCCCGTTGGCGGCATCGACGCGCAGGCCGAACTCGGTCCCGAGGTCGACGTAGTCCGCGGCCCGGGTGGCGACGGTGAACCCCTTCGCGGTCGGGGGCGCGATCACCCGCACCTGACCCTGAACCAGTCGGGTGCGTTGCGCGTCGGTGACCTCGATGCGCGCCGGGGCGACCAGAACCATATCGGCCCCCTGCGCGAACCGCAGGTGGACGATCCCCTTGACCAGTTCGTACTCACCGGGGCCGAACCGGACCCCGTCGGGCGCGCGCCCCGGAGCGAACTCCGCCCCCACGCCGTCCACCAACAGAGCCGCGACCCGGTCCGCGTTCGGGGCTTCGGGCTTCGGCGGGGCGGTCGACTGCTCGGGAGCCGCCGGTGGAACGGGTCGCAGCAGGAACAGGGCCACGGCCGCGGCGCCGGCCAGCAGCACCCCCGCGCCGAACGCGGCGAGCCACCCGGCCCGCGGTGATCGGTCCGG
>CANLGS010000726.1 GCA_947490035.1 Gemmataceae bacterium | reverse complement strand
GTACCCGCTCCCGGCCGTGGGCGCGAAGCAGGCGGCGTTCGACCGGGCCGTGCGTCTGATGCGCTCGAAGCGTGCAAAGGCGTTCGACCTCGAACAGGAGCCGAAGAAGACGCGCGAGGAATACGGGCCGCACAAGTTCGGGCAGTCGTGCCTGATGGCCCGCCGGTTGGTCGAAGCGGGCGTGCCGTTCGTCGAGGTGTTCCACCGCGGGTGGGACGACCACGAGGGCGCGGCCAAGCGCATCGCGGCCCGCGCGCCGTGGATGGACGCGGGCATGTCGGCGCTCATCCGCGACCTGAAGCAGCGCGGGATGCTGGACGACACGCTGGTGGTGTGGATGGGCGAGTTCGGCCGCAGCCCCGGCGACGGCGGCGGGCACTTCTGCAACGCGTGGAGCACCGCGTGGGCCGGCGGCGGGCTGAAGACCGGGCAGGTGATCGGCAAGACGAGCGAGACCGGCAAGAACGCGGGCGGCACCGTGACCGAGCGCCCGATCAGCGCCCCGGACTACATCGCCACGCTCTGCCTCGCGCTGGGCATCGACATCCATCAGGAGTTCACCGCCGCGGGTAACCGCCCGATGCCGCTGGCGGACAAGACCGCCAAACCGATCACGGAGATCCTGAAGTGACCCGTTACGCCCCGGCGCTCATCCTGTTCGCTTCGCTCGGCGCGCCGGCGCTCGCGGCCGACCCGCCGAAGGTTCCGCCGTACAAGGCCGTCTCGACCGAGGCCGAGGCGCTTGCGCGGATCGAGGAACTCGGCGGGGTCGTGCGCAAAGCGGGCGACCGCGCGCTCGAGGTGGACTTCCACCACACCGGTGCCGCGATCACCGACGACCACCTGCAATACCTGCTGTCGCTCAAGGCGGTCGCGGTTCTGCGGCTGAAGGAAACGGCCGTCACGGACGCGGGCCTGGCGCACGTCGGCAAGCTCACCGGCCTGAAGCGGCTGTACCTGGAGAAGACCGCGATCACCGATGCCGGGCTGAAGCACCTCACCGGCTTGAAGGAACTCGAATACCTGAACCTGTTCGGCACGAAGGTGACCGACGCGGGTATCGCACAACTGAACGCGCTGCCGAAGCTCGCGCAACTGTTCGTGGCCGACACGCACGCGACCGCGGCCGGGATCGCGGCGTTCCAGAAGGCCGCGCCCGGCGTCCGCGTCGTGCCGGACCCGGCGCAAGAGCGTGAGCGCGCGAAGGCCGCATTGGAAACCGCGAAGACCGCCGTCGCGAACGCGGAGGAGGCGCTCGCGACCGCCGAGAAGGACGCCGCGGAACTGGCCCCGAAAGCGGCGCAACTCAAGAAGGAAGTGGACGATTCGACCAAGTTGCTTAACGACGCGAAGAAGGTCGCCGACGAGTTGAAGAAGAAGTCCGACGACGCGGCGAAGCGGTTCAAGGACAACGGCGGCGACAAGGCGAAGAAAGAGGCGGACGACGCGAAGCAACAAGCCGACGACGCTCAGAAAGCGGCTCAGGCGATTCAAACGAAGACCGACCAGTTGCGGCAGCAGTCGGCGAAGGCGGGCAACGCGAAGAAGCGCGCCGAGGACGCGAAGTTGGCGCTGGACGCCGCACGCCAGTCGGAAGCCGACGCCCGTAAACGACTCGGCGACTCGCGCTGAGCGCAGTTGACCGGACCACGATCGTACAAGCTACACGGGCAGAGCCATGCACACGTCGACACGCCTCCGGCTGCGATTCACCGTGACCGCGCTCCTCGCCGCCGGGTGGGTGCTCCTGTCTCTCACGACCGGCCCGCGCGCGGACGAGCCCAAGCCGGCCGACGCCGCGGGCGTCGAGTTCTTCGAGATGAACGTCCGGCCTCTCCTCGTGAAGCACTGCTACTCGTGCCACTCCCACGCCGGGGGCAAGATGCGCGGCGGGCTGGCTCTCGACTCGCGCAGCGGGTGGGAAAAGGGCGGCGATTCCGGACCCGCGGTCGTCCCCGGCAATCCGGACAAGAGCCTGCTCATCCAAGCCGTGAAGCACGCCTCCGCCGACACGAAGATGCCGCCGAAGGAGAAGCTGAGCGCTGCCGAGATCGCCGCCCTGACCGAGTGGGTCCGCCGCGGGGCCCCCGACCCGCGGGTTCTGGCGAAGTCGGGGGGCGCGGAGGACTGGTGGTCGCTCAAGCCGCTCGTGAAGCCCGAGGTGCCCGGGAAGAACCCCGGCCACCCGATCGACGCGTTCGTTCACGCCAAACTGCGCGAGAAGCAACTCACCCCGTCCCCCGAGGCGGACCGCCGCACGCTCATCCGCCGGGTCACGTTCGACCTGCACGGGCTACCGCCGACGCCCGAGGACGTCGAGGCGTTCGCGTCGAGCCGCGACCCGCAGGCGTACGAGAAACTGGTCGACCGCCTGCTCGCCTCGCCCCGGTACGGCGAGCGGTGGGGCCGGCACTGGCTGGACGTCGTCCGGTACGGCGACTCTCGCGGCAACGAGCACGACGGCTTCCGCGATTCCATGTGGCGCTACCGCGACTACGTCATTGATGCGGTCAACAAGGACAAACCCTACGACCGGTTCGTCAAGGAGCAGATCGCCGCCGACGCCCTGTTCCCGGAGGACGCGGCGCTGACGGCCGCCCTCGGGTTCCTGGCCGCCGGCCCGGACGTGCTCAGCGGCTCCGACGACACGGTCCGCGACGAGTTCGTGACCACGACCATGTCGGCGTTCGCGAGCACCACCGCCCACTGTGCCCAGTGCCACGACCACAAGTTCGACCCGATCCCGCAGGCGGACTACTACGCCATCCAGGCGGTCTTCGCGGGAGTCCAGCGGCGCGACGTGATGGTCGATCTCGACCCGGCCGTCCGTGCGACCCGGACGAAGTGGACCGCCCTCAAGGCTGCGGCCGGAAAGGGCGACCGGAGCGCCCTGCTGACGCCCGAGGTCAAGGAGATCGTCGCGGTCTGGGAGAAGTCTCTTGCAGACAAGAGCCCCCGCTGGCAGGCGCTCGACCCGAAATCCGCGACGGCCACCTCCGGGGCGGCGGTCGAGGCGCGGAAGGACGGCTCGGTTCTGGTCGCGAGGTCCGCGGCCGACACCGACACGTACACGCTGACCATCCCGGGACCGATCACCGACGCGCGCCTCCTCCGTCTGGAATTGCTGCCCGACCCAGCGCTGCCCG
>CANLGS010000725.1 GCA_947490035.1 Gemmataceae bacterium | reverse complement strand
AAGTCAACGGTGAGATTCACACGCTGTTGTCGCCGTTGACGAAGGTGCAGAAGCGGCTTCTGAAACTCTGGGATCTGCCAACGAACTTGTATCAAAAGATCACGCGAGGATTTCCGAAAACACCTCCGAAGACGAGCGAACCGTAAGCTGCAGCGCCGCGCAGGCTTTGAGCGGCGCGAGCGACTTGAGCTTGGGCGATTCGCCCAGTCCCAGCGCGACGAGCGGCATGTTCGCGAGCGGACGCAGGTCGTCGAGGTCGCTCCTGCCCACGCGATACGTTTCGAGTTTCGCGTCGCCGAAGGCGTCGTTGAACTGTTTCGCGGTGTCTGGGCCGGGGCCGTGCGTGACGAACGTGCGGAGCGGCTTGCCTTTCAACACCTGCAAATCCTTGGCCGCGACGCCCGCGGGCAACTCGACCGCGGTCAGCGGCATTCCCTTGAGTACGCTGATGTCCTTCACCGGGGTGTTGGGGAGGTACAGTTTCTCGAGCAGTTTCAGTTCGGCGAGTGGGGACAGTTTCACGACCGAGGTGGACCCGAGGCTCAACTCCTTCAGTTTCGTCAGCCCGCGCAGGCACGACACGTCGGCCAACTTGCTCGGATGGACAGCCGACGCGTGCGCGGACAGCTTCTCGAGGTCGCGGAACACGGCGACCGGGCGGATGTCCTCCGCGTAGGCGGTCGGGATCGTCACTTCGCGCACCACGCCGTCCTTGTCCGCGACGACCTTGATGGCGCTGGGGTCGAATTTCGGGTTCAGCTCGCCCATCTTGGCCCGGAACGCGGCCTCTTGCTCGTCGGGCTTCAGTTCGAGCGACTTGGCGACCCACCGCTTCATCTGGTCGTCGGTCATGGCTTTCGGCTGCGCCTGGACCGAGACGTTCACGAAGGCGCCGAGCGCGAGTGCGAGAACCAGGGACCGGATCACGATGCACCGCCCGCGCGACGGTGGAACGACGGTTACCAGGATAGGATACCAACCGGCTGTGGCCGGGTCGGGTATTTAACCGCGCGCACCGGACCCGAATCCGCGGCCGGGCTAACCCGTCTGCGAGCGAAACGGACACTCCCGGAGCGACCCGCGTCGGACACCCGTGCCGCTCGGCGAGCGGCACCTACCAAGATGGCGCAATTCGGCGGTTGCCTCTCTTGCCCCTCTTCCGGTACACTTCTCTCATCCCGCCCCGCCGTCACTTTCCGAGTACCTCCATGCTTCGTCATCGCTACTGCGCGTGCGTGCTGTGCGCGGCCGCCGCCGTGATCGCTTCGTACCTGGTGCTGTTCGCCGCGCCGCAACGCGCGTCCGCACAGCCCGCGAAGCCGGTCAGCTTCATCAACGACGTGGCGCCCGTGCTGAAGGAGAACTGCTTCGCGTGCCACGACACGCGGAAGAAGTCCGGCAAGTACGACATGACCAGCTACGAGAAGCTCAAGGCCGGCGGCGTGAACGGCGACCCGCTCGTCCCCGGCAAGCCGGAGTCGAGCGAGTTTCACGCCCTCATCGTCACGACCGAACAGCGCCGCATGCCGCCACGCGACAAGGGCGAAGCGGTTCCCAAGGATAAGGCCGCGATCGTCGCGCAGTGGATCAAGGAAGGCGCGAAACTCGACGCGGGTCTCGACGCGAAGGCCGACCTCGTGAAGGAACTGCGGGTGCGGTGGAAGCCGCCGGTGCCGCCGAAGGCGTACCCGTTCGCGATCATCGTGAACGCGGTCGCGTTCACCCCCGATAACAAGTTCCTCGTCGTCGGCGGGCACCACGAACTGACCGTGTGGGACATCGCCGACGGCAAACTGGTGAAGCGCGTCTACACGCGAGCCGAGCGCGCCTACGGCCTCGCGTTCCTGCCGGACGGCAAATTGGTGGTCGCCGGCGGTCGCCCCGGTCAGGAAGGCGACGTGCGCGTCTACGACATCAGCGCGAAGGGCAAGGCCGAGGACGGCGTCGAGGTGCTCGACGGCGTGAACGACAAGAAGGTACTGCTCAAGCACCTGTTCGACGTGGAAGACGCGGTGTTGTGCCTCGCGGTTACCCCCGACGGCAAGACGCTCGCGGCCGGCGGGTGCGACCGCGCCGTTCGCGTGTTCGACCTGTCCGGCGGGTTGGACAAAGCGACGCTCACGCAGACCGTCGAGAACCACGCCGACTGGGTTCTCGGCTGCGCGCTGTCCGCCGACGGCAAGTACCTGCTGACCGCCGGGCGCGACAAGACCGCGAAGGTGTGGGACTTGAAGGAGAAGCAGTCGGTGGTGACGTTCCCGGAACACCAGAACATCGTGTACGGCGTCGCGGTGAAGGCCGACGGCAGCGCCGGCTACTCGGTGGGCGCCGACAAGCAGTTGCGCACGTGGAAGCCGGGCGGCGAGGGCAAGGGCGTGAAGACCGCGGCCGGGCACGGCGACGAGGTGTTCAAGGTGATCGCCAACCCGAAGCAGCCGATGCTCGCGACCTCCAGCGCCGACCGGACGGTGAAGCTGTGGAACATCGACACGCTCGCGCCGGGCAAGTCGCTGTCGGGCTTAACCGACTACGTGTACACGGTCGCGTTCAGCCCGGACGGGGAGTTGGTCGCCGGCGGCAGCTACGACGGCAGCGTCGCGGTGTGGAAGGTGAGTGACGGCAGCACGGTGAAGGCGTTCAACGCCAGCCCTGGGTTCGTCGTGAAGGTGGAAACGCCCCCGAAGAAGTGATTGCTCCCTCAGCCGCTTGCGGCTTCGCGAGCGCTCGCGAAGCCGCAAGCGGCTGAGCAAGGCACCAACCCAGACCATTGGTACAATGTCCTTTGTTGAAGCCACGGGCAGCCGGTTCCGAGACTATCTCTGCGGCGTTCCGCCGCGGGTGCGCTTGCTTGCGATTGCGTTCCCCGAGCCGTTGTTCTTTTCGCCGCCCCGGCTGGGCCAGCGTCGGACTGAATCAACCTGCGTTGCCGACGCTGGCCCAGCCGGGGCGGCGTTCGTGAACGACTCGGGTCCACGATTGAAGTCGGAACCGGCTGCCTTGTGTTTCTCTCGCTTCGGCGCGGATTCGCGCCTTCCTCTTGAAAACTCGCCGTCATCCGCAATAATTTCGAGAGAGCAATTCCCCGCGGGAGTGGCGGAATGGCAGACGCACCAGCTTGAGGGGCTGGCGGGAGCAATCCTGTGCAGGTT
>CANLGS010000724.1 GCA_947490035.1 Gemmataceae bacterium | reverse complement strand
CGTGGTGGTGTTCGTCGCGGCGCACGGGGGCCGCGACCGCGACGGCCCGTTCCTGTTCTCCGAAGACGCGACCGGCGAACCCGCGGAGCGGGTTCGGTTCAAGACGCTCCTCGACCAACTCGCGAAGCTCCCCGCATCGAAGCAGAAACTCCTCATCATCGACGCGACCCGCGAGCCGGCGTTCGCCGACTTGGGTCTCGTTCACAACGACTTCGCATCCGGCGTGGAGGAGATGGACGCCGACGTCGCGGCGGTGCCGAACCTCGCGGTGTACCTCAGCAGCGGCCTCGACGAGCGCTCGTGGGCGTCGCCCGAATGGGGCACTTCTTCCTTCGCGCACTTCGCGACGCGAGGCTTAAACGGCGGCGCCGACGCCGACGGCAACAAGCGCGTGACCGCGGGCGAACTCATCGCGTTCGTGACGCCGCGCACCTCGGAATGGGCGCGCGACCACCGCGGCGAGCGTCAGGTGCCGGTGCTGCTGCCGAAGGCCGACGGCACGAACCGCGTGCGCGACATGCACCTCGTCTCGGTGGACGGCGTGCCCGCGGCGATGGCCGCGCCGGAGCCGTTCGAGCCGACGCCGAACTCGAAGCGCAGTGGAAGGAGTACCGCGATCTGGCGCGCGCGACCCCGCCGCCGACCGCGTACACGCCGCACCTGTGGCGACAGTACGAAGCGTGGACACTGCGCCACGAGCAGCACATCCTCGCATCTGACGCGACCGGCGCAGGGATCGCTCGCTCGCACGCAACTGAAGTGCGCCTCCGGATCGAAGCGGCGCGCTCGCTCGACATCGCACCGCAGACGCTCGCACTGCAAGCCGCCGTGGGCGGGCGCCCGTGGACGGCCGAACTCCCGGCTTCCTTCAAAGCGGGCATCGCACACGTCGCGAGCAAGCCGCCGGCCGACCGCGCGAAGGAGTGGGCGACCGCGCGCGACACGGCCGGCGACACCGAAGCGAACCGGCTGCTGTGGTGCCGCGCTCTCACCGAGTGGACCGCGGACGACCCGCTCCCGCGACTGCCAGTCGCGCGCGACCTCGTGCCGCTCGTGAGTGACGGCTTCGCCATTCGCCTGGCCGAACTGAACTTCCTCGCGATGCTCGCGCGCGATTTGCCGCCGCAGAGCAAGGCGGAGGTGATCGGCCCGCTGCTCACGCATGTGCTTCGGAACCGGCTGAAAGCGGAGCAAGCCGCCGCGCTGCTCGGTCACCACAAACGCGGTTGGCCGTACCACCACCCCTACGCGGAGTGTCTCTACAAGTGGGCGGCGCCCGGTCTGGCCGAACACGACGCGGTGCGGCGCGAGTCCGAAGACCTGTGCTTCGCGACCGACGAAGTGAAGTGGAAGGAGGCGCTCGACAACGCCACATGGAACGACGCGCTCCGCGCCGCGGAGAAGGCCGGGCGGCACCTGTTGCTGACCGCGCCCGCACCGGCGGAGACTTCGGCGCGCCCGGACCCGCCGACGAAGTAGGATGCTGTCTCCGCGGAGCGCGGGCGTCCCGCCCGCTCCGGCGATCCAGCCCCGATCGTCTCAAGAGTACGTGTGAAACCGCCCGACCTGTCCAGCCAGCGGGCGGGACGCCCGCGCCCCGCGGAGCAGAAGGACTTACCATGCCCGACACGCCGACAACCCCGCGACTGTGGCGTTTCGGCGCGCCGCCCGCGCCCGGTACCGGTCGGCGCGCGGCTGTTCGTCGTGCTGGTCGCGCTCACCGTGATCGCGGGCGCCGTCGCCGCGCTCTTGTACTGGGTGTCGCCGCCGAAGGAGGTCGCGGCGCTGTCCGTCGCAATCACCACAGGCCCGGCCGGAAGCGGCCCGGTGCCGTGGGCCGAACAGGATCGCGCCGCGCTCGCGGCGTCCGGCTCGCTCGACGACACCGGCGCGAACCCGTCTCGCGATCAGATCCGCTTGCGGTTTGCAATGCTCGCGAAGACATCGCGGACGCAACCGGTCGTGATTCACCTCGCCGCGCCCGCGGCCGTCGATGCCGGCGGGAACGTGTTCCTGCTGCCGGCCGACGCGAACGGCGACAGCCCGCGCAACCGGCTGACTCTAACGGAACTGCTCCTGGCCGTGCGCGACTGCCCGGCGCGGAACAAGCTGCTCGTCCTCAACCTCACGCCGCCCGCGACCGACCCGCTGTACGCGCCGCCGGCCGGCGATCTCTCCGCCGCGGTGTTCGCCGCGCTCGACGCGACACCCGATGACAACCGGTTGTCACTGGTCGCCTGCGGGCCGGGGCAGTTCCCCCACGCGTCGCCGGAACTCGGCCGGTCGGTCTTCAGTTACTACCTCGAAGCCGGGCTGAAGGGTGCGGCAGACGCCGACCGCGACGGCCGAATCACCGTGGCCGAACTTGCGAACTTCGTCCGCGTGCGCGTCAACCGCTGGTCGGTCGAGAACCGCGGCGCGGCCCAGACGCCGGTGCTGGTCGGTGGCGCGAAGGACTTCACCCTGCGCGCGATTCCGAACGGCGGCGCGCCCGACGAGAAGGCGGTCGCGGAGGTCGCGTACCCCGAATGGCTGAAGACCGCGTGGGAAGCGCACGGCCGGCACGCGGCATCTCGCCAGTCGCGCGCCGCGCTGCTCGCGGCCGAACGCGACCTCCGCGCCGGCCTCTCGCCCGACGACGTGAAGCGCGAACTCGACCGCGCGCTGGCGAGCGCCGAGCAACTCGCCGCGGCGCTTCGCGCGGTGCCGACGCCCGACCCGCTGCCCACGCTCGCGGCGGTGTTCCCCGGCTACGCGCTGCCGGAGCCAGCGCTCGTGGAGCAACTGCGCGCGGCCGCGATCGCCGCCGAGTCGCGCGCCGCCCCCGCGGCGCCCAAACCCGACGAGAAGTTGGCAGAACCGCCGCTTCCAGCAGAGTTCGATGCGCTCAAAGCGAAGCCGCACGCGCTGCTCGCGGCGGCCGTGTTCCTCGTTCTCGCGGAGGACGCCGACCCGTCGGCGGCGAGAATCCGCAACTTCGCGAAGCTGCTCGCGGCACAGGAACCGCAGGTGCGGTTCGCCGAGGTGCTGCGGATCCGCCGGCTCGCGGCGCTCGCGGATCAAACTGCGCTCGCGCCGTGGTCGAACGAGCGTGCGGCGCTCGCGCTGCAAACCGCGCGGTGGGTCGAAGACGCCGCGACCCGGCCCGACGTGCTGACG
>CANLGS010000723.1 GCA_947490035.1 Gemmataceae bacterium | reverse complement strand
CGCGTTCCCCAGGAATAGAGAGCGCCCATGAACCAGAGGACCACCGCACCGCCGGTAGCGCGCTCGCGGGTCTTCCCACGGTTCCGACGGCCCGTGATCGTCCGAGCACCGGCGGCCCGCGGGCGCCGCGCTCGGCAGGACGCTCGGCGCGCGGTCCTGTGGGGAGCGTTCGCAATCGCACTCGCGAACGCGGCGCTGTCCGTCGCGCTCGAAACCGTGTTGCCGCAGGTGCGCGACCCGGAGTACGGGGTGCGGATGGTGCGGCTCCGCGCGCAACAGCGTGCCCACCCGGACCGCCCCCTCGTGGTGATGGTCGGCACGTCGCGCACCCAGAATGGCATCGACCCTGGCGCGATGCCGTTCCCGGACGAACCCGGTTCGCCGCTGGTGTTCAACTTCGGGCAGTCCGGCACGCGGCCGGTGAACCTGCGTCTGAACCTCCAACGAATCCGCGCGGCCGGGGTCCGGCCGACCGCGGTGCTGGTCGAAATCCTCCCGACCACGCTCGGCGTCGGCGGCCCGCTCGACGCGATGCCGTTCGCCCCGGAGCGGTACACCGCGTCCGACCTGGAGTGGCTCAATCCCTACCTCGCGGACCCGGCCGCGGCGCGGCGCCGGTGGGCGGCGGCGCGCGTCAACCCGTGGCCGGCGCACGGGCAGGCGGTCGCCAACCATCTGCTACCGGAGTGGCAGCCGTGGGCGGCCCGGATCGACCAGTTGTGGACCCAGACCGACGCGCGCGGGTTCGGCCCGTACCAGTACGAGACCACGACCAACGCGTCCCGCTCGCGGCGCCGGGCGGAGGTGGAGCGCGAGTCCGTGCCCGCGCTGCGCGACCTGCGCGTGAGCGCGCTGGCCGGAGAGTCGCTCCGCGGGTTGGTGGCCGACTGCCGCGCCTGGGGCGTCCCGGTCGCGTTCTACCAGATGCCCGAGTCGCCGGTGTATCGCAGTTGGTACTCGGCGGAATCGCGGGCGGAGGTGGCGGCGTTCGAGCGGGTGCTGCGCGACGAGTTGGGGTGCCCGGTGTTCCCCGCCCCTACCGATTTTGCCGAAGACGACTTCGCTGACGGTCACCACATGCTGCGCCCGGCGGCGGCGAAGTACAGCCGGTGGCTGGCCGGCGAACACCTCCAGACGTGGCTCGCCGGCGGACGATGACGTGGGGAGTAACCCCTACGTCCCCCGGCCCGCTATGACCCGCCAACTCGCCCGCCTTCTCCACCTCTTCCGCTTCTCCCTCACAGCCCTTGCGACCTCGCACCTCCCGGCTCGCCGACGGGCGTCGCCCCGCGGCGCGCTGGCTGTCGGCGTGCTGACCTTCGTGCTGCTGTCGGTCGGGTTGGAAGCAGCCGCGGAGACGGTGAAGCCGGAGTGGCGCGACCCCGAGTACGGGCACCGCCTGCGGCGGGTCAAGTACTGGCAGGCGAAGCGCCCCGACCGGCCGCTCGTCCTCGTCGTCGGCTCGTCGCGCACGCAGTACGGGGTGTCGCCGATGGACATGGGGTTCCCGGAGGAACCCGGCTCGCCCCTCGTCTACAACTTCGGCTACCGCGGCGCGACCCCGACGGGCGTGTGGCTGCAGTTCGCGCGGGCGCTGGACGCCGGCGTCCGCCCGCGAGCCGTCCTGGTTCAGTTCAGCGCGACCGAGATCCGCAGCCACGCCGCGGCGGAGGTGCAACTGGCGCGGTGGGCGCCGCGGCTGTCGCCCGCCGACATCGACACCCTCGCCCCGTGGACGGACGACGCGGCCGTGTTCCGGCAGGCGGTGGCGGCCGGCCGCCGCGACCCGTGGGCGGCGCGGCGGCCGGCACTGATGAGTGCGTTCCTGCCCGACTGGCAGGGGGGCGAGGTCCGCGGGCCCCACCGGTCGTGGGAGTACATGGACTCGCGCGGGTACTGCCCGCTCCTGTCCAAGGAGGTAACGGACGACTTCCGGCGCGCGGCGCGGGAGTCGATGCCCCTTCACCGCGCGGTCATCAACCTGCCCGAAACCGGGGCGGTGTCGGAGCGGGCGCACCGGGCGATCGTGGCCCGCTGCCGGGCGAGCGGCATCCCCGTGGCGATGTGCTGGGCGCCCGAGGGGCCGTCGTACCGCGCGATGTACACCCCGACCGGTCGGGCGGCGTGCGTTGGCTACGAGCGCCGGCTGACCGCCAAACTCGGGGTGCCGGCGTTCCCGGCCCCGGACCACCTGACCGACGACGACTTCGCCGACGGCTACCACTTGCGAGACGAGGGCGCGGTGAAGTACAGCCGGTGGCTGGCCGACAACCACCTCAAACCGTGGCTCGCCGAAGTGCTGAAATAGCGGCGCGTGCGAAGCCGCGAGCGGCGGTCATTTGCCGAGCAGGTCGCGGGTCTTCATCCAGTCGGTCAGTCGGTCGGGCCACGTCTCGACGGACTTCTCGCCGCCGGTCCACTTCGGGTCGCGGCCCAGGCCGACGCCGTGCTTGCCCTTCTCGTAGATGTGCATCTCGACGGGGACGCCGGCCTTCTTGCACGCGAGGTAGAACCGCACCGCGTTCTCCGGCACCACGACCGCGTCCGCGCTCGTGTGGAACAGGAACACCGGCGGCGTCTCCTTCGTCACCTGCTTCTCGTTGGAGTACAGTTCGACGAGTTTGGCGTCCGGGTTGTCGCCGAGGAGGTTCTTGCGCGTGCCGCCGTGGGTGACGCCGGCTTCGAGCGTGATGACCGGGTAGGCGAGAATGGCGAAGTCGGGACGACAGCTCTCCTTCTCCACGTCGTCGTCGTTCTTCAACCCGCCCTTGTCGAAGTGCGTGGCGGCGGTGCTGGCGAGGTGCCCGCCGGCGGAGAAGCCCACGACCCCGATCTTCTTCGGGTCGATGCCGAAGTCCTTTCCCTTCGCGCGCACCAGGCGAATGGCGCGCTGAACGTCGGAGAGCGGCGCCTCACCGAGCGGGCCGGGGCGGTCCTTGTTCGCGGTGCGGTACTTGAGCACGAACGCGGTCACGCCGAGTTTGGCGAAGAACTCGCCGACCTGCTTGCCCTCGTGATCCATCGCCAGCCCGCCGTAGCCGCCTCCAGGACAGACGACGACGGCGGTGCCATTAGGCTTCTCGGGCCGGTACGCGGTGAGTTCCGGCTTGTCGGTCGCGGAGTCGCCGACCGCGTGCGGCGCCTTGCCGGTCCAGAGGGGGAAGGTTT
>CANLGS010000722.1 GCA_947490035.1 Gemmataceae bacterium | reverse complement strand
TGGATCGACGCGCACTCGCACATCTGGGCACCGGACACGAACCGCTTCCCGCTCGCGCCGGGGAAGACGCGCGAAGACCTGCGCCCGCCGAGTTTCACCGACGATGAACTGATGGCCGTCGCGCGAGCCGAGAACGTCGGGCGCGTGGTTCTCATCCAACACTCGATCTACCACCGGTTCGACACCGCGTCCCTCCTCGACGCGGTGAGCCGGCGGCCCGACACCTTCCGCGCCATCGGCATGGTGGACGACCGCGCGCCTACTCCTGGCGCCACCATGCGCAGGTTGCTGCCGCTGGGCGTCACCGGCGTTCGCATCACGCCGTTCATCCACGCGAACGACCCAGCGGGCTGGCTCGACACGCCGGGGATGCGCGAGATGTGGGAAACCGCCGCCGAGACGCGACAGGCGATATGCTGTCTCATCTTCGCCGAACACCTCCCGGCGGTAAGGGCGATGTGCGAGCGTTACCCCGATACGCCGGTCGTCATCGACCACCTCGCGCGAATCGGCGCCGACGGCCACACCCGCGAGACCGACGTGGAGCAACTCTGCCGGCTGGCCCGATACGAACACGTGTGCGTAAAGGTGTCCGCGTTCTACACACTGGGCGCGAAGGCACCGCCGTACCTCGACCTCGTGCCGCTAATCCGCCGCGTGTTCGACGCGTTCGGCCCGCGCCGGCTGATGTGGGGCAGCGATTGCCCGTACCAACTCGCAGCCGGGCACGGGTACGCCGAGTCGATCAGCCTTGTGCGCGACCGGCTCGATTTCCTCTCCTCGGAAGATGTCGCGTGGCTGCTCGGCGGAACGGCGGAACGCGTGTTCTTTGCCTCACGACTTGAAGGCGAGAATTCACTCCCACGCGGCGGCAATCTGGGGTAAAGTAATCATAACCTCTCCACGACCCCGCCTGAATCGCGACGTTCGGATCTTCCCGCCTGCCTCCAGAGTGCGGTCGTCACACTCCGCCATTGCTGAACTCTCACGGATGCCGAGACCTTCCGCCATGCTTGCACCTCGACTACTGGGAGCAGCGTTCGTCTTCGCGACCCTGCTCGCGGGTGTCAGCCCGACGCCGGTTCGCTCGGACGAGGCGACCACTTACGCGCGTGTGGCGCCGATCCTCGAGAAACACTGCAACGGTTGTCACGGCCCCACCAAGTCGAAGGGGGACTTGCGCCTCGACAAACTCGACCCCGATCTGATCAAGGGCAAGGACGGGGATCGCTGGCGGGAGGTTCTCGACCGGTTGAACGTCGGGGACATGCCGCCACCCAAATCGCCGGCGATGCCGAAGGAAGACCTCGAACTCCTGACCAACTGGCTCGTGCAAGAACGCCGCAAGGCCGCGCTCGCGAAGAACCCGCCGACGCACTTCCGCCGACTGACCCGGCGCGAGTACGAGCGGACGCTGCAAGACCTCCTCGGTCTTCCCATTGAATTCGGAAACCGGCTCCCGGAAGACGGCAAGTCGAAGAACGGCTTTCGCAACGACGGCGACGCGCTGCGGATGTCGCCGCTTCAGTACGAGACTGGCCGATGCCGCGAAGGCCGCCGCGAAATTGGGAGAGATCGACAGGCAGCTCGCGGGTCTGTCGGGCAACGGGCGGCTGGAGAAGGCCCGCGCGTACCTGAAGGACCAACTCAAGAAGCTCAAGCTCGCCAGCATCGAGGCCGTTTGAGCCGGCACCTCCAGCGACAGCGGTCGATCAGCGTCACCGACGAGCGGAGGGATTCTCCGCTCGAAAGGGTCCGGCGCATCGTGCCGGGCGATTCCCCGTGGGCACTTGCGGTCGGTGCCCACGGGGAAGTCGGAGTAGTCCCGCACCGCCCCCGGCCACGGGGGTAGGCGAACGTGTGTGGCTCCGGGGAGGTGGCGCCCCGGTGCCGGTCCGACGCCCCAACAGCAGTGGGCGCGGGTTCTCGTGTCGGGTCTGAACTGCTGGTCGGTATCAAGCCGGGTTCGGGCGTTCAAACAGACTTGCACCGCGAGGTGCGGGCTAAACCCACACGAACCGGCCGGAAAGTGGGAACTCCGGCGACCCGTAGCAAGACTGCGGGGCATCAACACGGTGAATCCCGTGCTCTGGAAGAACGGCGCGCACGGCGAGGGCAACTCCGCCGTGCGTGCTTCTTTTTCGACATCGACGAATACCTCAAGAACCCGCTCGTGAAACTCGAACCCGTCAGCATTGAGGCCGTCTGAGCGGTCCGCGCATTTCAAATCCTGACCGGCATGGCGACCCACTTTGAGGCCGCCGTGCCGTTTTTTTCGTTTCCCCTCACCACGGAGATCATCATGGACCCACCGCGTCCCCGTCCCGACTGTCCGCTGGTCGTCGCGTATGGGCTCGGGGTGAACAGCACCGCGATGCTCGTCGAGTTCGCAAAGCGGGGCATCGTACCCGACATGATCCTGTTCGCCGACACGGGCGGCGAGAAGCCCGAGACGTACGCCTACCTGCCCGTCATCGAGTCCTACCTGAAGGAGGTGAAGTTCCCGCCCGTCGTCACCGTGCGGTACGAGCCGAAGTGGGCCGCGTACCACACGCTCGAAGGGCAGTGCCTGCACACCGGCACGCTCCCGTCGATCGCGTACGGCGGGCGCTCCTGCGCCGCCAAGTACAAGAGGCAGCCGCAGGACAAAATGATCACCGCCGCCTTTCCCCCGGCCGAACTGGTCGCGCGCGGCAAGCGGGTGGTGCGCGCGATCGGCTTCGACGCGGGCGAGGGGCGGCGCACCTACGCCGGGGTAGTGAAGGCCGTGGGCCTCGACGCGGGCGAGTCGCACCGGCTCACCTGGGCCAAGCCCGACCCCGACGCGCAGGAGCGCAAGCCGTCGCGCGAGGCGTGGCTGGACGCGCACTTCTTTACCTACTGGTACGCGCTCAGGGACTGGGGCATGGACCGGGCGGCGTGCGAGCGCTCGATCCGCGCCGCCGGGCTGCCCGTGCCCGTGAAGAGTGCGTGCTGGTTTTGTCCCGCGTCGAAGAAGAAGGAGATCGTCTGGCTCCGCGAGCACCACCCGGACCTGCTGGAGCGGGCGCTCGCGCTCGAGGCGAACGCGCAGCCCAACCTCACGTCCGTCGTCGGGCTCGGGCGGTCGTTCTCGTGGTCCGAGTTCCTGACCGACCTCGACGACACGCCGTTGTTCCCGTGCCCCTGACCGG
>CANLGS010000721.1 GCA_947490035.1 Gemmataceae bacterium | reverse complement strand
TTCACGCCGCGGCGGGCGCGGCCGGGGCCAGCCCGACGAAGTTCAGGATCACGCCCAGAATGCGGTCCGGGTTGGCGATCAGGTATTCGGCCGTGTCGATTTCCAGCACCGTTCCCGTCAGTCTCAGAAACTTCCATCCGTCGCCGTTGGTCACGCAACCGTACACGGTCTTCACTTCCGGGTTGCGCGTGCTGTTGAACCGCAAGGCGGCGACCATCGCCGCGGCGCACTGGCCCAACCCGCCCATGATGCTCTCGTTCTTCGCCTCGGTAATCATCATGACCGGCGCGCTGACGGTGTCGAGTTGTGGCGGGTGCCCAAAGATGAAGTCGCACACGCCCGTTAGTCCCGCTTCCACGGCCACGTCAAACGCGACGCCCGAATAGAACGCGAGTTGTCCCTGCCCGACCCTCCAAGCCGCCACGAGCAAGGGCGAAACCAGTATCTCGGAGCGGGCCTTCTCGGTGTTGATCGTGGTTGCCAACCCGCGATTCTGAGCGAGCCAATTCGCCACGTCCGAATCGACCGGAACGGGCGGAATGTGCCCAAACAGATCGAGACCAGATTGCACGGTGATGCCGAAATCCGCCACGACGCGGGCCAGGTTGAACGAGCTATACGCCATATTATCCTCCGTCACCAGTATAGCGGCGTGGCGCCTTGTTGCCGCAAGGTGAAGAAACTCGGCATTGGGTTGGTGCCCGTGTCCCGGCGTGAAATGCCGCGTCGCTTCACGCCGCGGCGGGCGCGGCCGGGGCCAGCCCGACGAAGTTCAGGATCACGCCCAGAATGCGGTCCGGTTGGGAGATCGGGTATTCCGTCCCGTCGATCTCCAGCGTCGTCCCCGTCAGGCGCATGAACCGCCACCGGTCGCCGTCGGTCACGCACCCGTACACCGTCGTCACGTCCGGCTGCCGCGTGTGGTTGAATCGCAGGGCGGCGACCATCGCGGCGGCGCACAGGCCCAGCCCGCCCATGATGCTCTCGTTCTTCGCCTCGGTGATCATCAGGACCGGGTGCACGACGTAGTCGAGTTGCGGCGGGTAGCCGAGGATGAAGTCGCACACGCCCGTCAGTTCGTCCGCCGCGTCCACGTCGAACGTCACGCCGGAAAACATCGCGATGCGCCCGTTCCCGACCCGCCACGCCTCGCTCAGCAGCGGCGAGACGATCATTTCCGACCTCGCCTTTTCGGTATTGATGCTCGCCGCCAGTCCGTGCAACCGGTTGATGCACGTCATCACCGCCGGATCGACCGGCACCGGGGACAAGTGTCCGAACAGGTGCAGCCCGGTTTGCACCGTGATGCCGAAGTCCGCCTGCACGCGGGCCAGGTTGAACGAGCTATATGCCATATCGTGGACCTCCGCCGCCAGTATAGCAGCCGCGCTCACTTCTTCGCGTGGTCCTTGAAGAACGCGGTGATCCGCTTCGGCGCGTCGGCCGGGACCGCGTGCCCGCCGGGGTGGGTCAGCGCGACGAACGGCGAACCGTCCTTCTCTTTCGGCGGGTACAGCGTGCCCGCCGGTTCCTTCTCCTTGTCCCACGGCTTGCCCTCCGCTTCGCAGCCGTTCAGCTTCCGCACCGCGTCCATCGTTTGCTTCTGCCACTCGAGCTTGACCAGCGGATCCGTTTCACCCGCGATGTGCAAACACGGCTTCGGCTTGAACGCCTTCGTCAGCGTCCCCGCTGTGCTGCCGGACGGCGCGACCGCCGCGAACACGTCCCCGCGCTCCGCCCACAACAGGTGCGTGAACCGCCCGCCGTTCGAGTGCCCGGTCACGTACACCCGCTTGTCGTCCACCTTGTAGTCCTTGCGCAGCGACTTCAGCACCTCGTCGAAGAACTGCAAATCGCGGTCGTCCTGCTCCTTCGCGTTCGACTGCCAGCCCGTCTTCTTGCCGTCCGGATCGGTCAACTTCCCAGGCGTGTTCAGCCCCTGCGGGTAAACGCAGATCGCCTCCGGCCAGTGCGGGTGAATCGCGATCGCGGTTGACCCGTGCTTCATCGTCCCGCCGTGCCCGTGGAACACGAACACCAGTGGACACGCCTCCTTGTCCGCGTTCGCGGGGACGTGAACGAGCGCCTCGCGGGTCGCGTTGCCGACCTTCCATTCCGCCCGCTTCGGCTCCGCCGCGCTCGCGGCGACACTCATTGCAGCGAAACAAGCCACCGCGAAGACCAAACGCGACATGATGCGCCCCGAAGACGGCCGGAAAGACCACACCACCACTTCAACACCACATTAGCAGGTGAGTTGCCGTCTAGTATTGTCACATTTAGTTCTTCTAATGCCGCTAACAATGTCTATCTAACTGACGAATTGCGTCCTGGAGGAAAGAAAAACGAAAAAGATGCGCTTTGCGTGTTGACATGCATAGTGTACGGACGTATAAGTAGTGTGTCGGATGCAACTGAGGAGTTGAGACCTGCAACCGACATGGGTGGAACGCAAGCGAACCGGGTCAACGTGGGAGGGGCGACGATGGAAAGCTGGCGTCTGGTATGGCGGGACGGGTTCGTGCCGGTCCTTTCGACGGCGGGTTTGGAATCGCTTCGCGACGCGCTCCGCGGCGACGACCCCCGGTTGACGCAGGGCAGCACCACCACCCCGCCGCCGCTGATGTGCGTGCAGGACTGGCCGGTGGAGGCCGCGTGCGCGCTCGGGTTCTGCGGCTGGCAGGGCGACGAACTCGAGTCCGTCGGCCAGGTCGAGGAGTTCTTCGCGCGGGCCTGTTTCGAGGCCGACCAGCGCCTGGGCGAACCGGCCGCGTGCCGCTGGTTCCTCAACTGGTTCGACGACACCCCGCGCGACCAGATGCGCCGCGACCTGCTCGCCGAGGTCGAACTGGCCATCGCCCAGCGCGTCCCGCACGACCTCCCCAGCCCGGTCGCGGACCTGCGTTCGGTGACCAACGAGGTCGCCGCCGCCTGAATCACCGCGTCGCGGAGTCAATCAACCTCATTGCCCGAACGTCCGCGAGGTCAGTGGTAGTCATCTGAACACTAAATCGGAACGAGAGCGAGTGCAAAACCCTCCGTTCCAGCACGAATTGCCAAATACCCCCAAACCGGAAGTCGCCATGAACCCGATCTGCCGCCACTGCACCAAGTCGAAGGTCAACCGCCCGCGCGGGCTGTGCTGGAGCTGCTACTACACTCCCGGCGTGAAAGAGATGTACC
>CANLGS010000720.1 GCA_947490035.1 Gemmataceae bacterium | reverse complement strand
GGCGGAACAAACGCGCGAAGCCAGGAACAGTCGAATTGCTTAACGACGTATCCCGCTTGGACTTCGGCTTAACTTGATGCTTATGGGGTCGGCCTTCGAGTACCCCGACACGCTGCCCTGCATGTTCGACTGACCGGACCCGACCCACACCTCGCCGACCAGCACGTCTTCGAGGACGACGCTGTTCTTGCCGGTCACGGTGAGGTTGTCCGGCCCGCCGGCCTTGAGCGCGTCGAGCTTCACCGCCCACTTGCCCTTCGCGTCGGCGGTCGCGGTCTTCTCTTGGTCGCGGAACTTGACGGTCACCTTCTCGTCGGGCGCCGCGGTGCCCCAGACCGGAACGGCCGCGTCCCGCTGTAGAACCATGTGGCTGCTGAGTACGGGCGGCAACTTCACGTCGGCCGCGGCGCGGTTCGCGCCGAGCGACAGCGTCACGGAGAGTGCTGCGAGAAGCGCGGCGGTGCGGGGAACGAGTCTCATGGTTTCACCGGTCGAAAGGAGAATGGGGCGGGACGGCGGCATTATCCGCGACGCGAGCCGCGACCGCCAGAGGCCACTTCCGCGCACCGCGAGAGCGATATCATGGAGTTATGGAGAAGAACCTGGATCGCGACGACATGCGGGAACTCATCACCGGGGCGGTGCAGAGCGACGCGTTCCGGCGCGCGACCTTCGCGGGCGCGACCCGCGGCACCTCGTGCGAATGGGTTCGCGTCGTGGTGCGGCCCATCGACCTGCGCGGGCAGCGGCACTTCCAGTTCGCGTACCAGGGCGCGACGAAAGCCGTCACCAAGAACTTCCTCGACGGCGAAGTGGAGGAACCGATTGACGAACTGATCGGGTACGGCTTTGCGGGCGTCCACATCACCACCGGCGCCGAAGAGATCGACATCCGCACGAGCCGCAAGGGACTCGTTCACGTCGGCCGGCACAAGGTGAAGGAACCCGTTGAGACACCAGAAGCGGAAGCGCACAACCGCGTGAAGGACGTGCCGCTGCCCGAAGGCAAGGCGGACGTGCTGCTCGAAATCATGGGCATCGCGACGCCCGACGGCCGCGTGCGGCCCACCATGCGCGCGAAGTTCACGCAGATCAACGAGTTCCTCAAGCAACTCCGGCACGTCCTCGATGACGCGAAACTGCACGACCTCGGCCGCGACGTGTCCATCCTCGACTGCGGTTGCGGGTCGAGCTATCTCACGCTCGCGGCGCACCACTACCTCAACGACGTGCTGAACATCCCGTCGCGCATCCTCGGCGTCGATGTGAACGAAGAAGTCATCCGCAAGAGCGCGGAGCGTGCCGACCGGCTCGGCGCGGACAACCTCTTCTTCGAGTGCCGCCGCATTGGGACAGTTGACGTACAAGCCGACATCGTGTTCGCGCTACACGCGTGCGACACCGCGACCGACGACGCCATCGCGCAGGCGGTTCGCAGCGAGGCGCGGCTGCTGCTCAGCGTGCCGTGCTGCCACCACGATTTGAACAAGGTGATTAGCGCGGGCGGGCCGTCGGAAGTGCTGCGCCCCCTGCTCCGCCACGGCATCATGCTCCAGCGCACCGCCGACCTCGTCACGGACGCGTTCCGCGCGCTGGCGCTGCGGATCATGGGCTACCGCACGGACGTGGTGGAGTTCGTCGCCACCGAACACACTCCGCGCAACCTGATGATCCGCGCGGTTCGCGTGCGCGAACTCGCGAAGCCGCAAGCGGCGGAGATCAGCGAGTACATCGAGCTAAAGCGCTTCTGGCGCGTCACGCCGTACATCGAGAAGGTACTCGGCGAACCATTCCAACAGCTCGTGAAGGCCACCGCACTATGAGCGCAACGGACTACGTTCTCGGTCAATCGGAGCGCGCCGCGCGCCGGCTCGCGCTGCAAGACCAGCACTTCGCGGCGCCGTCCGAGGCACTGCTCGACGCGCTCGCGCTAAAGCCTGGGGATCGCGTGGTCGAACTCGGCTGCGGTGCGGGTGCGTTCACCCGGCGCATCCTGAACCGCCTCGGCGCGAACGGCGTGGTAGTCGGCGTGGACTCCTCCGCGAGCTTTCTTGAGCACGCGAAAGACTCCCTCGGGCAGCACGGCGGCACTCGCTTCAAACCGACCCTCGCAGACGTGGCGAAGCCCGGCGCGTGGCTCGACGGCGCGGATGTGGTAACCGGGCGAGCGGTGCTGCACCACGTCCCGATGGCGGAGTTCCTGCTCGGCAAACTCCGCGCGATCCTGCGCCCCGGCACGCGAATCGGCTTCCTCGAACCGGACTTCCGCAGCCCGCTCGCGAAGATCGCGCACCTCGAAGCCACCGGCCGCCCGGAGCTGGCGCCGCTCTTGGTGTGGGCGAAGGCGATCAACGACTTGTACGCGGCGTGGCGCATCTCGCCGTCCGTGGGCGCGACGCTGGCGCAGACACTCGAAACCGCGGGCTACCAAAACGTGCGGCACGCTTGGCACGAGTTCCCGACCGACGCGACCGTGATCGACAACATTCTGATGATCTACGACGAAGTGCGCGACACCTACGCCTCGCTCGGCATCCTGTCGCTTGCGGAGATCGACGAGCAGCAGAAGTTGCTCCGCGCGCTGCCCGTCGGCGCGCTCCCTGCGGTGTGGGGTCTTCATCAGGTGACGGCGCTGGTGTAGGGTGGGACAAGGCTCTGCGCAGTCCCACCTTTTTGGTTCTGGTGTCGTGGCACAGACATTCCTGTCTGTGTTGCCTTTGGAAGCACAGACAGGAATGTCTGTGCCACGAGAGAAGAGGTGGGACGGCGCAAAGCCTTGTCCCACCCTACAAGAGTTCACGGCCCCTTCGTGAGCTTCCAGCCCTTCTCGCTGACCTCAAGCCCCTGGTTGCCCGCTAACTCGTCGTACACCTTCTCCATCTCCTCGATGGAGTCGAAGTAGCCGACGACGAACGCCGCGCCGAACGTGTCGCCGGCCTTCACCGCGCGGCCGCCGATCTCCTCGATCATGCAGATGTAGCCGCGCTGGTGGCACCACGCCTCGTACACCACGGCGGGGTCGAGCGTCATGCCGGCGAGCCACGGGCCGTCCTTGCCGGTCTTCGGGTCGCGGGTGTGGTAGGCGCGGATGACGCGCTTCGGAATCTTCTTGTCGTCGCGCGTGTAGAGGAACTTCTCGTCCGGGGCGAAGTCCTTCGCGAACTCCTTCGGTTCGATCTTGCC
>CANLGS010000719.1 GCA_947490035.1 Gemmataceae bacterium | reverse complement strand
GTCGTCGTAGCGGCGCTCGAAGGCGTCGATCGCGTGCGGCGTCTTGAAGTGTTCGCACAGCAGGTACCCCGCGACCATCCCGACGGACAGGTTCCGGCCGTGCTTGGGGTGGTACAGCCAGTCGTAGAACTTCAGGATTTCGTCGAGCGTGTCGCGGTAGCGGATCAAACACCCGCGCAGCGATTCAACCGGGATCGCGGGGATGGTGGCGATGAGTTGGTTGTCGTTCGCGAGCAACTTCTCCTCAAAGAGGATCGGCAGTGCGCGACCGGCTTTGTCGAGCAATGACGGCCCGTGAATGTACACGGTGGAGCAGAAGTCACCGTTGGCGAACCCGGTCTCGGCGTTCGTCTCCACGAAGTGGGCATCTTCAAGTAGCTGCGCGTATGCATCGCCGCTTGTGAACGTCTCCGACACGCCGCGTTCGAGGACCGCGTTGCCGAGGTAGGCTTTGCGGAGTTCGCCGTTGGCGTCGCGCAGGTAACCGGCGTAGGCGGGCATGTTGCGCTGCGTGTGCGCCTGTGCCTCCGACGCGGGCGCGAGGTCGATGCCGGAGAGCAGCGCGTTCGCCGGGTCGAAGCCGACGACTTTCCACGTGTGGTTGGTGAGTTCGCCGGTAACGATGGCGGACGCCATCTCGAAGCGGTGCAGGTGGAGCCGTTCCAGCGACGCGAAGTTCGCCCCGCGCCAGTAGACGTGCAGCCGAAACTTGAAGCCGCTCGCGCGGTCGTCATCGAGAACGAGTTTGTCGAACCCGATGGGGTGCGGGTACGACCGCGCCGCGATGCCCGCGAGTGCGTCCTCGTCGTTGAGGATGGAGGTGATGATGGCGCGCACGACGCGCTTGTCCGCGAAGCTCGCGGTGATCGTGCGCAGCGATTCGATGTCGCCGACCTTGTGGTTAAGGAAGTACGCGCGCAGCATCCGCTTCGCGGAATCGAGTGTCGGCTCCGCGAAGAACGATTCGACGTGCGGCGCGAGGTCCGGGAACTGTTCGGCGCGGGCGGTGAAGTGGTCGCGGACCGCGGCGCGGACGGGCAGTTGCGGGTCGAACGACATGGGCATTTCCCCGCGGCGTGTGGTGTCGTGGTAATATGCTGTGACACGTCTGCGCCGTCCACCGCAGCGCACGCGAACGGAGTGACCATGCAATCACTGTTCGTCTTCACGACCCCGCCGGGCACGTGCAGTTACCTCCCGGACCGGCGTTCGTCGCTCACTTACGAGATGGTCGCGAGCCTCAGCGCGGCGGAGTACCAGGACCGCCTGAACGCCGGCTGGCGGCGGTTCGGGTTCTCGCTGTTCAAGCCGACGTGCCCGTCGTGTACCGCGTGCCGGTCGGTGCGCGTGCCGGTGGCGACGTTCAAGCCGGACCGCAGTCAACGCCGCTGCATCGCCGGGAACGAAAACGACGTGAAGTTGGTAATCGGCTTGCCGGAAGTGACCGACGAAAAGCTCGACCTGTACGACCGGTTCCACGCGAGCCAGGCGGAGCGCGTCGGCTGGTCGGACCACGGCCCGAAGAGCGCGAGCGACTACGCGGAGTCGTTCGTGGACAACCCGTTCGTGACGCAGGAGTGGTGTTACTACCTGGGCGAGAAGCTGGTCGGCGTGGGGTACGTGGATCAGGTGCCGGAGGGCTTGTCGGCGATCTACTTCTACCACGACCCCGACGAGCGGGCGCGCTCGCTGGGCACGTTTAACGTGCTCTCGACGATCCGCGAAGCGGCCGGGTGGAACCTGCCGCACGTGTATCTGGGCTACTACGTCGAAGGCTGCCGCTCGCTGGAGTACAAGGCGCGATTCCGCCCGAACGAGGCGCTGGACAGCGATGGCGAGTGGCGCCCGTTCGGGGAGAGATGACGACGCACGACTCGACACCGGTCGCGCCACTCAACAGCACACGGGCGACGGACAACAAGCACTGGGAAACGAACTCCGTGGCCGGGTCAGGGGCAGACGCAATTCAGTCACCGAGACGGGTGACCACGTAGGCATCGATCGCGGCGAGGAACTGGTCGATGAGCCGCGTTTGCACGTCCTCGGGCTGGAACTGAGTGAAGAAATCACCACGCGATTGGTAGCGGGCGAGCATCGAGGCGTTCTGGAGGATGTGCAAGGCGGTGTGAATTTCGGCGTGGTTGTTCGCGACGTAGGCGAGGCGGTCGTCGTGATTTTCGCTATGCCCGTCGCCGGACGCGGCTCGCACCCGCTCCACGAGATGAACGGCGGTGTAAAAGGCCACGACGGCTGCCCAATCGGGGAAGCCGTCGCAAGCGATGCCGTCGAGGAACTGGCGGTTATGCGCCGCCTTTGTCTTGTGCTCGCTCGCCTTGGGCATACACTTCCAGCGCCCCCTCTTGACTGAAGAACGTCCCGAGCGAATCGTCTCCAGCATCCGGAAGTTGCGAAATCGACACGCGCCAACCACCTTGGTGAAGGTCGCGTTCCAGTTTCGCGATCTGTTCACCAAGGCCGAAATCGAACTTCACCGAGTTCGTCACGACGAAGACGCGAATGACCCCGAGGGGCATTGGCATGTAGCACGCCCGCACAGTCGCCGCGTGCTGCACACACCACGAATGCACCGGGATCAAGAACTCGTCCTGAAACTGCTGGAACCGCTCCCCGCGTTTAACAACTTCCTGACACGCTTCGGTTGCGCGCTCGGCACTGATGACGAACGTGTCCATGTCCTGCGAGGTCACAAGCACTTGTCCGTCGCTGAATTTCAGTCGCACTGGCATCCGGCGGGTGGCGGTCGCCATCGGTTTCCCTCCGGTTTAGGGTGCAGGTTCGCTGGCGTGTCGTAAGCGTTGAACTTTTGCCAGTCAACAGAGAATCCGATGTGGGTACTCTAGTCCGACAAGTGCAATCCGCAAGGTTCGTGCCGTGTCCGAGGGACTGCGCATCGCCGAAGTTCGCAAGACGCGTTCTCTTGCGAACTTCGGCGATGCGCCTTCTCCAACCCGCGACAACCCCGAGTCAATGAGCAACGGGAAACGGGAAACAAGTCACGAAGCCGGGTCTGCTACATCGTGGGGTTCGGCGGCTACTCGCCCACCCTGGGCCACGCCTTGACGACGGCCACCCGGTCCAGGTTGACCCAGAACACCGTCGGCTTCTCGCTCGGCTGGTCCGCGCGGGTCTGACGGACCTTGACCCAGCTCCCCCGTTGCTCGCCCAGGTACTCC
>CANLGS010000718.1 GCA_947490035.1 Gemmataceae bacterium | reverse complement strand
TTGCGCCATTGTCAGGGATAATTCTTACAATTCTTTTTCGCATGTTTCGCGTCGGAAAACGGGAGCGTCTATGCCTGCACCACCCGAAGCGGAAGCACCCGCGACCCAGCCCGATTCCCTGTTGAGCAACGGGCGCCTTCGCGACTGGGGGCCGCTGTACACCGAGACGCCGGCGGACCCGTTCGCGCCGGACGCGCCTCTCGTCGCGGAACCGTGGAACACCGCGACCGCGGCGCTCTTCATCGCCATCGCGGTGGCGTTCGCGTGGCGGGTTCGCGGACGTGCCCGCGAGTTCCCGTTCTTGACCGTGTGCCTCCCGATCCTACTCGCCGGCGCGATCGGTGGGACGCTGTTCCACGGCACGCGCACGCGAATCTTCTACTTCCTCCTCGACGTCGTGCCGATCTCGCTCCTCGGCCTCGCGGGGTCGCTGTTCATGGCGTACCGGCTGTGGGGCCGCTGGATGTGGCTGTGCTATCTGCCGGCGGTAGCGGTGTTCTATCTGGTGGTGAACCGCGTGCTGTTCCGCACGGTCGGCCAGATGAGTCCGCAGTGGAGCGTGAACATATCCTATGCGTCGCTGGCGCTGATCGTGCTGTCACCGATCGCGCTCGTGTTGTGGCGCACCCGATTCCGGCACGGCGGCTGGGTGGTCGCGGGTGTCGTCAGCTTCGCGATCGCGTGGTTCTTCCGCCTTGTGGACCGCGACATCGGCGCGACGCTCCCGATGGGCAGCCACTGGCTCTGGCACACCTTCGGCGCGATCAGCACCGCGCTGATGATCCAGTTCTTCTACACGGTCGAAGGAGACAAGTCGGAAGCGAAGCAGTGAAGGCAGATTGGCCACAAAAAAGCACACAAGGCACAAAAGAAAACGAAGAGCGAACTGGGTTCAGAAGACAAAGAGTAGAGTTCAGAAAGCAATCGCAGCTGTCCTGTCTTCTGCCTTCTGAACTCTGGCTTCTGTTTTCTCTTCTTTTGTGACCTCTGTGCTTTTTTGTGGCTAATCTGCCTTCACTGCTTCGCGCTTCGCGCGACCGATCCGATACAACAACTTCCCACACACCGCGAAGGTTCCGGCACATGCTCACGCTCGGCAAGTTCTCGATCGGGGTCGGCGACCGGTTCGCGCACCAGGCCAAACCGCAGTTGCAGGCGTGCGTTCTCGCGGCGAAAGCCGGCGTCGAAGTCATCCCGGTTTGGAACAAGTCGAACCGCGAACACACTATCATCGGGTCCGAACCGGCGAGCGTGCGCGCGGCCGCCGACGCCGCGGTGCGCGACCTGAAGTGGACCAAGCCGTACCACGTCGATGCCGACCACATCCGGTTCGACACCGTGGAGAAGTTCCTCCCGGCGTGCGACTTCTACACCATCGACGTGGCCGACTCGATCGGCCAGCCGACGAACGCCAACGCGGTCAAGATCTTCACGACGCGGCACCCGGAACTGCTCGGCACGCTCGCCATCGCGGGCGTGTCCGAACCGTTCACGACGACGCCCGCGGACATCCAGCGCATCGTCGGGAAGTACCTGAAGGCGGTCAAGGACGCGAGCGCGATCTACAACAAGATCGCGTGGTCGAAGGGGTCCGACAACTTCATCACCGAAGTGTCGATGGACGAGACCGACGAACCGCAGACGCCGCAGGAGTTGCTGCTGATCCTCGCGGCCCTCGCGGACGAGGGCGTGCCGGTTCAGACCATCGCCCCGAAGTTCACCGGCCGGTTCAACAAGGGCGTGGACTACGTCGGCGACGTTCAACAGTTCGAGCGCGAGTTCCGCGACGACCTCGCCGTGATCGCGCACGCGGTGAAGAAGTTCCGCCTGCCGGCGAACCTCAAACTCAGCGTGCATTCCGGCAGCGACAAGTTCTCGCTCTACGCGCCGATGAACCGGGTGTTGCGCGACACCGGCGCCGGCCTTCACCTGAAGACCGCGGGCACGACGTGGCTGGAAGAAATAATCGGCCTCGCGGAGTCCGGCGGCGACGGGCTGGCGCTGGCGAAGGTGATCTACGCGAAGGCACTCACCAAGAAGGACGAGTTGTGCAAGCCCTACGCGGCCGTGATCGACATCGACGCCGCGAAGTTGCCCCCTCCGGATGAAGTCTACGAGTGGAGTTCGGAGCAGTTCGTGGCCGCGCTGCGGCACGACCCCGCGAACCCGGCGTTCAACCCGTCGCTCCGTCAACTGATCCACGTCGGGTTCAAGATCGCGGCGCAGATGGGCGAGCAGTACCTCAACATGCTCAAGAACTGCGAAGCGGCCGTCTCGCGCAACGTGACCACGAACCTGTTCGACCGACACCTGAAGCCGCTGTTTGTGGGTTAGAAACCAAGAGGAAGAGCCACAGATAACACAGAGAGATGCAGATCAAACCGAAGACGAGAAGTGTTTCAAGAACTGGCTTCTCTTCCTGTCTTGATCTGCGTTCTTCTGCGTTATCTGCGGCTCTTCTCTTTGATCGGAGTAGCTGCCATGACGAACCTATTCGACCTCTCCGGCGAAGTGGCCGCGGTGCTCGGCGGGACGGGCGTACTCGGCGGGGGGATGGCCGACGCGCTCGCGGCGGCCGGCGCGACCGTCGCGGTCGTCGGGCGCAGCGAGGAGCGCGGCTTGGAGCGCGTTCGTGCCATCGAACAAGCGGGAGGCAAGGCCATCTTCCAATCCGCCGACGCGATGAGTCGCGAGTCGCTTACCGCCGCGCGCGACGCGATCCTCTCCAAACTCGGCAACGTCACGATCCTCATTAACGGCGCCGGCGGCAACAAGCCGGAAGCGACCGTCATGCCTGGTGGCGACTTCTGCAAGATGGGGTTGGAAGGGTGGAACGCGGTGTTCGACCTGAACCTCGTCGGCGGGACACTGTTCCCGTGCCAGATATTCGGCGAGCAGATGGTGAAAGCCGGTAAGGGGAGCGTCATCAACATCGCGTCGATGGCGAGTATCACGCCGCTGTCGCGTGTGGTGGCGTACTCGGCGTCGAAGGCGGCAGTGCTGAACCTGACGCTGTGGCTGGCGCGCGAGTGGGCGTTAAAGGGCGTGCGCGTAAATGCCATCAGCCCCGGCTTCTTCCCCGCCGAGCAGAACCGGCGGATGCTGCTGAAGGACGACGGCACGTACACCGAACGCGGGCAGTCGATCGTGGGGCACACGCCGATGGCCCGGTTCGGGAGCGCCGAGGAACTGGCCGG
>CANLGS010000717.1 GCA_947490035.1 Gemmataceae bacterium | reverse complement strand
GGGAAGTGGCACATCGACGGCAAGGTGCTCGACGGCGGCTTCGACCGCTCGCTGAACGTCGTCAGCCCGGGCAACTTTTTCACCGCCCGGGGCAGTTCGCTCAACGACGTGCCCGTGAAACCGCCCGCGGACGAAAAGGGCTACTACCTCACCATCGCGACGGCGGACCACGCGATCGCGTGCCTGAAGGACCACGCGGCGAACCACGCGAAGGCGCCGTTCTTCCACTACATCGCCTTCCACGCGCCGCACTTCCCGCTGCACGCGCTCCCGGAGGACATCGCCAAATACCGGGACGCGTACCTCGACGGCTGGGACAAGATGCGCGAGGCCCGGTTCGACCGGCAGAAGAAACTGGGCGTCACGAACACGACCCTCTCGGCCGTCGAGCGGGACTTGGGGCCGCCCTACCCCTTCCCCGATGCGCTGAAAAAGCTGGGCGCCGGGGAAGTGGACCGCGCGCCGCCGTGGGGCGAACTCACCAAGGAGCAGCGCCGCTTCCAGGCCACGAAGATGGCGATCCACGCCGCGATGGTGGACCGCATGGACCGCGAAATCGGCCGGGTGGTCGCGCAACTCAAGGCGATGGGCACGCTCGACAACACCATCATCCTGTTCGCCTCGGACAACGGCGCGAGCGCCGAGATCATGGTGCGCGACGGCGGGCACGACCCCGCCGCGGAGCCGGGCAGCGCGGCCTCGTACCTCTGCCTCGGGCCGGGGTTCGCGAGCGTGTGCAACGCGCCGTTCCGGCGACACAAGACTTGGGTCCACGAAGGCGGGATCAGCACGCCCCTCATCGTCCACTGGCCCGCTGGCATCGGCGCCAGGGGCGAGTTGCGCCACACGCCCGCCCACTTCATCGATTTCGTCCCCACGGTACTCGACGTACTCGGCATCGAAAAACCCAAGGAGTGGAAAGGCGATCGCATCCCGGCGGCGCCCGGTAAAAGCCTCGCGCCGGCGCTGGACAAAGACGTTGCGGTCTCGCGCGAGTTCCTGTGGTGGCTGCACGACGACCACCGCGCGATCCGGGCCGGGGACTGGAAGCTCGTCGCCGCGGCAAAGGAGCCGTGGGAGCTGTACGACCTGAAAGCCGACCGCGCCGAGCAAAAGAACCTGGCCGCGAAAATGCCCGAGAAGGTCAAGGAACTGAGCGAGCTGTGGCAGAAGCAGACGGACGCCTTCGTCGCGTCCGTCAAGAAGCTGCCCGCGAAGGGCAAGGACAAAAAGGACGAGTGATGCACTTCCCCAAAGGTATTCGCGTGCTTCGCTCGTTGCACCGTTCCGCCGCTCCGCGATTCGCCCGCGCCCTCCTGGTCGCGCTGACCGCGGTCGGCGCGCAGCTCGTCCCCCTGCGCGCCGCCGAGCCGCCGAAGCCGAACGTCGTCTACATCTTGGCGGACGACCTCGGGTCCGGCGACGTGGGCTGCTACAACCCGGCGTCGAAGATCCCCACGCCGAACATGGATCGGCTGGCCAAAGAGGGCGTGCGATTCACGGACGCGCACTCGCCGTCCGCGGTCTGCACGCCCACCCGCTACGCCCTGCTCACCGGCCGGTACGCGTGGCGCACGCGGCTGCAGCGGAACGTGATCGGCCCGTTCTCGGAGCCGCTCATCGCGGAGAAGCAACTCACCGTCGCCGGGTTGCTCCGCGATCGAGGGTATGCCACCGCGTGTATCGGCAAGTGGCACCTCGGCTGGGGTTGGCCCAGGCCCGGCGACGGCGGCAAGCGGGACTTCACCAGGCCGATTCCCGACGGGCCGACCGCGCGCGGCTTCGATCTCTACTTCGGCACCGACGTTCCGAACTACCCGCCGTACTGCTTCCTGGAGAACGACCGCGCCGTCGGCGTCCCGTCGGAGGCGGCCCCGGTGGGGAAGGAATCGTTCAACATCGCCGGGCCGATGGTCCCCGGCTGGAAACTCGTGGACGTGCTGCCGGGTCTGGAGAAGCGCGCGGCCGAGTACATCGAGAAGGCCGCGAAGGGCGACAAGCCGTTCTTCCTGTACCTGCCGCTCACCTCGCCACACTACCCGGTGGTGCCGTCGGCGGCGTTCAAGGGGAAGAGCAAGGTCGGCCACTACGGCGACTTCGTGGTGCAGACCGACGCCGTTGTGGGCGCGGTGCTGGACGCGCTGAAGCGCAGCGGGGCCGCGGAGAACACGCTCGTGATTTTCACGAGCGACAACGGCCCCGAGGTTTCCGGCGAGGTGAACCCGGGCGCCTACGACCGGTTGCAGGAGTTCGGGCACGCGAGCATGGGCACGCTCCGCGGGGCGAAACGGGACGCATGGGAGGGCGGTCACCGGGTGCCGTTCGTCGCCCGGTGGCCGGGGAAGATTCAGCCGGGGACCACCTGCGCCGAGACCGTGTGCCACGGCGATCTGATGGCGACGCTGGCCGCGCTGCTGGAGGTAAAGTTGCCCGCCGACGCCGGCGTGGATAGCGTCAATATTCTGCCCGCGCTGCTCGGCGAGAAGCGGCAAGCCCCGCTGCGCGAAGCCACGGTGCATCACAGCGCGCAGGGCAAGTTCGCGATCCGCAAGGGCGACTGGGTTCTGATCCTCGCCCCGACCGGCGACGACAACGGCAAGAAGGGCGAGCCGCCGTGGTTCCAGAAGGATCGCGGGTACGCGCCGCACACCGAAGTCGGCGAACTGTACAACCTCCCCACCGACCCGACCCAGAAGAAAAACCTGTACGCGACCGAGCCCGCGAAGGTCAAGGAGCTTGCGGCCCTGATGGAGCGCTACGCGGCGGAGGGCCGGAGCACACCCGGACCGAAGCAGAAGAACGATGTGGACGTGGTCTGGGACAAACGCGGCAAGTAACTTCTCGATTCACCGCACTTACGGAGGCGACCGAATGGCACCCGCGGTTCTGCTCGCGCTGGCACTCGCCGCGCCCGCACCTGACTTCAAACCGGACCAGAGTAAGTTGCCTGCCCCGCCGCCGAAGGGCGCGACCGTGCTCCTCGATGAGAAGGGGAAGCACGCGTTCCTGAGCATGGCGGGCGAGAAGATCGACTGGCCGATCGAGGACGGCGTGCTCACATCGACTCCCAAGAAGAACCAGAACCACATCGTCTCGAAGCTGCACTTCCGGGACGCGGACATCCACGTCGAGTTCCTGCTGCCGGAGAAGGGGCCGGCGAACAGCGGGGTGTACATCCACGGGAACTACGAGGTGCAG
>CANLGS010000716.1 GCA_947490035.1 Gemmataceae bacterium | reverse complement strand
TTGAAACTGTGTTGCTCCATATCGAAGTTGACGAACGCGCCCGTTTCTTTCGCGCGTCGGAGAATCAGGCGAAGTCGCGCGCAGACGGCGCGCGACGTGCCTTCGGGGTCGATTGGGTCGAACTGGCTGA
The DNA here is from genome assembly GCA_947490035.1 of Gemmataceae bacterium. Taxonomy (GTDB): domain Bacteria; phylum Planctomycetota; class Planctomycetia; order Gemmatales; family Gemmataceae; genus Gemmata. Next base: position 3,069 of record CANLGS010000716.1, on the reverse strand, counting down.
ACAGCGCCGACAGCTTCACGGAGACATTGACACGTGGGATCGGTCCCTTGTCGTCGCGGTCGATCAGCGGTTCTTCCGGCAGCGCGTTCACGTCGTGCGTCAAGCCGTCGAGCAAATCGAGGTACTGCTGCTGGACGTGATCCGCTTCGGCCTCGGTGATCGTGGCTTCGCCAAGTAGGTCGATGGTGAATGCCAGGCGGCGATGCCGCATCCCGCGAACGGCTTCGACGGCCTCGGCGACGTTCGATCCGGCGATGAACTTGCGGGCCATCTGCTTCGCGCCGGTCTGACTCGCGAACGCCAGACCCTTGCCCAAAATGCCGCTGTTGGGGATGAGTTTGGTGCCCCACCGCGCCCACCACGGCAGTTCGTCTTTCGCTTCTTTCAGGTATTCGCGCAGGTGGCGCGACACCTCCGCCGGTTGCTTCAGATACGGGAGCGTGTCCACGAACCGGAAGAGTTGCACCTTCAGGGCCGGGTCGTGCATCCCCAGGCCCATGAGCTTGTCTTCGAGCCAGGCGCGCGTGAACAGCACCGGCCCCTGCCGGTCGAGCCGGGCGAAGATTTCGCGGCCGTATTGCTTCGTGCGCTCGTCGAGGTCGTTGGGCATGCAGTGTCCGGGGTTAGCCGCGAGCCGCAGGCGAGCGCGGATCGCTCGCCTGCGGCTCGCGGCTAACGGGGTGATGTGATACAATTCCGCTCATCATTCCACTCGTCATTGCGGTGTCATCATGGCTATCGACAAGATCGGCAAGTTCACGGTACTGGGGACGCTCGGCAGCGGCGCCCACAGCAACATTTTACACGTCCGGCGCGCGGAGGACGACCGCGAGTACGCGCTGAAACTCATCGCCATCGAGGACAAGGACGACCTGAAGTACCTCGAACAGGCGAAGTACGAGTTCCGCGTCGGGCAGATGCTCAACCACCCGAACCTCGTCAAGGTGTACGCGTTCGAGACCGAGGCCGGGTGGTTCTCCGGTCCGAAGAAGGCGAAACTGCTCCTCGAATACGTCCCCGGCACGACGATGGACAAGCTGCCGCTGATGCGGATGGCGAAGCTGCTGCGCATCTTCGAGCGGGTCGCGGACGGTTTGATGCACATGCACAAGCAGGGCGTGTGTCACGCCGACATGAAGCCGAACAACCTGATTTACGAGCGCGGCACGCGCGTCAAAGTTCTCGACTACGGCCTCGCGTGGATCAAGGGCGAGGGCAAGGGCCGCGTCCAGGGTACGCCGGAGTACCTGTCGCCCGAGACGGTCGAACACAAGATCGTCAACGAGCGCACCGACATCTACAACTTCGGCGCCACCATGTACCGGCTGGTCACGCTCCAACTGCCGCCGTCGTGGTGGTCCGGCGAGGACGGGCTGCCGATGGACAAGAAGGCGTTCAAGGAGCAACTCAAGCCGGTGCGCACCGCCAACCCGATGGTGCCCGAAGGGCTGGCGGAGGTAATCCACCAGTGCCTCCAACCGGACGCCAACAAGCGCCCTGAGCGCATGAGCCACATCCAGGGCACGCTCGACCAACTCGCCGACGAAGCCGCCGCGAAGATGAGCGACCCGGGGCAGTTGGAAGAGTGAGAAGGCAAGTAAGGTAAAAAGTAAAAGGTAAAAAGTAGAAACCCGAACCGAATACAGTGAGGACGCTTGACGGGTGACCGGGTGGGTTGGCTGTTTCCTCTTTTACTTTTTACCTTTTACCTTTTACCTTACTCGCCTTCATGCTGAGAGAGCACTACATTCCGATTCGCGTGGCCGACCTGATCGGCTACCTGTGCGCCGAGTCGGGTTCGCTCCGCGACCGGCCCCTCAGTGCCGACGAGCAGGCGCAGTTCCGCAAGTTCGCGCGCACCGTCGTGTCGCACGTCCACGCCGTTTACCAGGCCGAAATCCGGCAACTGAAAGACGCCTACGCGAGCTTCGACCCGGACGCGGACCCGAAGCCGCTCGCCCCGCCGACCGGCGAGGCACGAGCCGCCGTACTCGACAAACTGTTCGCCACGTTCGTTCATCTTCTGGGGCGGGCCAACTACCGCCGGCTGGCGCGCGACGAGATGGAGCAGATCACGCGCGGCGCGAGCGACTGGGGCGTGGACCTGGACGTGACCTGGGACGCGTTCGACAAGGTCGAAGTGTTCTACCGCGGCAAGGGCACCGGGCGGCGGACGAAGAACGAGAAGGTGCGGTTCTGGCGCACCTACGAAGCCGATGTGCCCACGTTCTCGCGCGTCGCGGTGATGTTCAAGTTGCGCGCCCACAAGCGCCTCGGCCCGGACGCCGACACGCACAGCGTCTTCTTGAAGCTGTTCAAGGACATGCCGCAGGTGGATGTCGAGATGCTGCTGCCCGGCGGGCGCATCCGGATGCCGAAGTTCGACCGACTGAAGATCGGCGGGTCGCTGACCAGTTCGGGCGCGTATGTCGCGTGGAAGCTGAGTACGATCCCGTTCCTGTCGATGCTCGGCGGGCTGGCGAACAGCTCGCTGTTCGCGCTGTACACGCCACTGGCGCTGCTCGGCGGCTACGGCTACAAGACGTGGTACACGTTCCGCTCGTCCCGCCAGACGTACAGCAGCCAGCTCACGCAGAGCCTGTACTTCCAGAACCTCGACAACAACAGCGGCGTGATGTTCCGGCTACTGGACGAGGCGGAAGAGCAAGAGATTCGCGAGACGCTGCTGGCGTACTTCTACCTGTGGCGGTACGGCGGCGACACCGGGTGGGGCACGGAGGAGCTGGACTTCTACATCGAGCAGGACTTGAAGAAGCGGTTGCCGGCCGAGGTGAACTTCGAGATCATCGACGCGCTGGCGAAGTTGATGCGCGTCGGCTTGGTGGCGAAGGCCGATCACCGCTACAAGGCGGTGCCTATCGCCGAGGCGCAGGCCAAACTCGCCGCGATCTGGGAGGGCTACGCTACTGCTTTGCACGACTCATTTTCTCTGGTGGGTTGAAGGGTGGTCTTTGTGTTGTTGCTTGGCTTGTTGGAGGAGTTTGTGAACTGAGGTGTGTGCCCCGGACTGTTTTGCTTTCGCTTGGACGGGTCGACGCTTCTTGTTCA
>CANLGS010000715.1 GCA_947490035.1 Gemmataceae bacterium | reverse complement strand
GTCTCCTTGTCTCCTTGTCTCCTTGTCTCCTTGTCTCCTTGTCTCCTTGTCTCCTTGTCTCCTTGTCTCCTTGTCTCCTTGTCTCCTTGTCTCCTTGTCTCCTTGTCTCCTTGTCTCCTTGTCTCCGAACTCACTTCTCTTCCGGAGGCTTGCGACCGAGCAGGCGGGCCAGCACGTAGCCGACGCCCACTGCGGACAGCACGCCCGCGGAGCCGGTGGTGAGCATGATCCAGTCGCGGCGGTCCGGCTGCCACAGCGGGCGCGGCGGGGCCACCGGCACCGGCAGCATCACGGGCGCCGGTTCCATCACCAGTTCGACCTCGACCTCTTCTTCGACCGGAGCGCGAGCGGGAACCGGCGCCGGGCGCGGCGCCACGGGCTTCGTCGGGAGCGGTCCCGTACTGGTCTTGAGCGCGGGCGCCGTCGCGGTCACGGGCTTCGCAACGACCGGTTTCGGCGCGGGCTGCGGCGCAGGTGCGGTCGGCTTCGTGGGCGCCTTCGGCGGCGCGGGCGTGTTCACCGGCAGCGCCGCGGCCTTCTGTGCCAACTCCTTCGGCATCTCCATCTGCGATTCGCTCTCCAGCCAGTCCTTGTACGCGGGCACCAACTTGGAGGGCGCCGCCAGCGCGCCGCCGCTGTCGAACGGCTTGAGCGCCGCGGCGGCCTCGGCGGGCGTCTGGTAGCGCTGGTCGGGCGACTTCCCCAGGAACCGGTCGAGCACCCGCTGGAACCCGGCCGGCAGGTCTGGCGCGAACGCGCTCAGCGGCGCGGCCGTTTCGGTCGCGTGCCGGAGCATCTGCGCCATGATGTTCGTTTCGGGGAACGGCGTCTGCCCGGTCAGGCAGCGGTACAGCACGCACCCGACGCTGTAGATGTCCGCGCGCACGTCGGCCGAGCGCGCGTCCTTCGCCTGCTCCGGGGCGAGGTAGTCCGGCGTGCCCAGCACCGAACCTTCCTGCGTGAGTGGCGTCTCGATCTGCGCCTCGGGCGCCTCCTCGTCGAACAGTTCGCGCCCCAACCCCACGTCCAGAACCTTCGCGGTCTGGTCCCAGGTGGCGTCGGGCTTCCCCTTCACCGGTTCCGGGGTGAGCATGATGTTCGCCGGCTTGAGGTCGCGGTGAACCATGCGGCGGTCGTGCAGGTGCTGAAGTCCGTCGAGCACCTGGCGGATGAGCCGCACCGCCTCGGCCAGCGGTAACCGCTTGCGGCGCTCCAGCACGTCGCCGAGCGTCTCGCCCTCCAGAAACTCCATCACGATGAAGTGGACGCCGCCGCCGTCGCCGACCTGATACGCGCGGACGACGTTCGGGTGGTCGAGTTGCGTGAGCAGCCGGGCCTCGCGCTGGAACCGGCCGAGGATGTGCTGGTTTCTGGCACGCGACGCCGGCAGAATCTTCAGCGCGACGAGCTGACCGAAGTTGTGGACGGCCTTGTACACGCCGCCCATCTGCCCCTTGCCGATGCGGTCGAGGATCTTGTAGCCGCCGAGGAAGAAGCCGTCGGCGCGGCCGCGCTGGACGAGTGCCGCCTGGTAATCCGTGAGGCACTTCCGCGCGATCAGGAACCGGCGGAACGAGTCCACGCGGTCGTCCGTTCCGGGCTTCTCTTCCTTCCACTGGCGGTACTGCGACTCCACCTCTTCCGGCGGCAGCAACTTGCTCTTCGCCAGCAGCGTGCAGTACTCGCGAGCGGTCGTGACGGGGGTTGCCATAGGCGCCAGAGGGCAGGGGTCAGGGGACAGAAGGCGAGCGGGGGCGTAAGCCCCCTGTTGAACGCACGCGTGGTCACTCGCGTGAAGTTCAACTCGTGTCTACGGTTTAACAGGGGGCTTACGCCCCCCGCTCGCCTCCGGAGGCTGCATGAGTAGCTTCAGTCCGGCGCGGGCCAGTTTCACCCACCGCTCTTCAGTTTCGACCGCGCCGAACGCGGACACCACGCCTTCCCATGCGAGCTTCGCCTGCGCGGAGTCGCCATCTTGCGCGAACCGCAGCCCTCGCAGGTAGCCGCGCTCGGCGTCGGACCGGAGGTCGGGCTTCGCGCACTCGGCGATCGCGCGGCGCAGCTCGCGCCGGTCCTTCACGCTCCGCCGCGCCTCGGTCACCTCGTCCTTATACCGGTCGGGGTACTTGAGTGCGAGCGGCTCCAGATACTTCTCGGCCGCGTCCCAGTCGGACGGGTTGTCCGACGCGACCAGCGGTTCCGCCGCCGCGTACAACTCCTCCGCCGACTTCGACGGCCACGCGAACGGCAACACCAGCGCCGCGAGTACGAGCAGGAACAGCGGCACCACCACAATCGGGCGCTTCAACAGCGGTCGCGGTTCCGGTGGCGAGTCGGTGCCTTCGCCCGCGCCGAGCGCCGAGGGCAGCGCCGCCATCTCCGCGGTGTCGGGCGTGAGCTTCACCGGCCACGTCAGTTTCTCGCCCTTGCGCTCCAGCTTCCCGCGAATGCGCTCCAAGTCATCGAGCAGCGCCGCGGCGGTACCCGGCCGGCGCGCCGGGTTCTTGTCCAACAGCGTGCAGATGAACTCATCGACCTCCGGCGGAAGGTCGGGAACGAGCATCGCCGGGCGCTCGGGCAGCGCGTAGCACTGCTTGTGCATCAGTTCGACGATGGACCCGGCGGCGAACGGCGGCCGACCGGTGACGAGAGTATAGAGTACGCCGCCGAGCGAGTACAAATCGCTGCGGCGGGTGAGCGCCTTTCCGCTCGCGGCTTCGGGCGGCAGGTACGCGGCCGAGCCGATCGCGGGGGTGTGGCTGGGCGGCGGGGGGAACACCTTCGCGACGCCGAACGCGAGCACCTTCAGCGTGCCGTCGGGCGTGAGAATGAAGTGCGCGGGCTTGAGGTCGCGGTGGAGGACGTTGCGGTTGTGGGCGTGCTTGAGCGCGCGGGCGGCCTGCACCGCGACGCCGAGCGCCTCGCGCCACGGCATCCGCCCGGCTTCGAGCCGCTTCGCGCAATCGGCGCCGTCGATGAACTCCGACACGACGAACGCCAGCCCGCCGTGCGTGCCGCAGTCGAGCGACTTGGCGATGTTCGCGTGATCGAGGCGTTGAAGGGGAAGCAACTCCGCGGTGAGCCGCTGCACCGCGGCCGGGTCGCGCACCTCGGTGAAGACTTTCACGGCGGCGATGCGGTCCGGCTCGTCGAACCCGCGGGCGCGGTACACCACGCCGCGCGAGCCGCGCGCGATCTCCGCT
>CANLGS010000714.1 GCA_947490035.1 Gemmataceae bacterium | reverse complement strand
CGGGGCACACACCTCAGTTCACAAACTCCTCCAACAAGCCAAGCAACAACACAAAGACCACCCTTCAACCCACCAGAGAAAATGAGTCGTGCAAAGCAGTAGGCTTACGCCCCCCGCTCGCCTTCGTGTTATCCTGAGATCACCTCCTCTCGCCCTTTCGCCACTCCTCTTCTAAATTGGCAACAGTCCGCACCGGACACGGAGGCCGCGCGCCATGCCGACGGGAATCGACTGGAGTCCGGCCGTCGATCCGTCCGAACTCGTGCGCCACACTCGCGACACCCTCGCGGCGGGAAAAGCCGTCGTGCTGCCAGGCGATTGCGGCTACCTGGCCCTGTGGCGACCGGGCGCGGCCGTCGATCTGCCCGCCCCCGCGCTGCTCGTGTGGGGGCCGGACGAAGCCGCCGCGCTGGGCGTGAGCATTCCCCCGGTGGCACGGCGGCTGATGTTCAGGGCGTGGCCCGCGCCGCTCGTCGTCGAGGTGCCCGCGACCGCCGACGTGCCCGCGGTCGCGAACGGCTTCGCGCGGTTCCGGTTCCCGGCCCACCCGCTGTTCGAGCTGGTGATTCCGGCGGTCGCGGGGTTGGGTCCGGTGCTGGTCGCGGACGCCGGTGCCGCGACCGCGAGCGCCGCCGCCGAACGGCTCGGAGAGGCGGTCGGGTTGGTGGTGAACGCCGGCGAGCGTGACGCCCGCGCGAAGCCGACTGTGGTGAGGGTGACGAACCCGCCCGGTTCCTCGCCCTGCGCGATGGGGAGTGGGAGCGGGATCGAGATCACCCAACTCGGTGCGTTCCCGGCGGACGAAATCGAGCGGCTCGCGGCGAGGATCATCCTGTTCGTGTGTACCGGGAACACGTGCCGCAGCCCGCTGGCCGAGGCGCTCGCGAAGAAGGCACTGGCCGACCGCCTCGGGTGCGGCGCGAACGACCTGCCGGCGCGCGGGTTCTGGGTGCTGTCGGCCGGGGTCGCGGCTTACGCCGGCGCGCCGGCGTCCGAGGAGTCGTGTGCGGTGGCAGCGGAGTTCGGCGCGGACCTGAGCGGGCACGCGAGCCGGCCGGTGAACCCACAACTGCTGCTCGCCGCCGACGACGTGATCGCGATGACGCGAAGTCACCTGTACGCACTGGAGACGCGCTACCCCGGACTCGGGCCGGCGGCCCGGCTGTTGTGCGGCGACGACGACTTGGACGACCCGATCGGGGCCGGGCGGGACGTGTATCGAGCGTGTGCCGATACCATCGCGCGGCACCTGGAACGGTTCCTTCCCGAATGGGTGGTGTCATGAAGGTCGCCGTGGGCAACGACCACCGCGGGTTGGGCGTCAAGCTGCGCGTGGTCGGCTTGCTGGTCGAACTCGGGCACGAGGTTCACGACCTGGGGGCGACCGCCCCGACGGGCGTGGACTACCCCGACTACGCGATCCCCGTGTCCGAAGAGGTGAGTACCGGCGCGGCGGACCGGGGCATCCTGATCTGCGCGACCGGCCACGGGATGTGCATCGCCGCGAACAAGGTGTGCGGCGTGCGGGCGGTGAACTGCCGCGACGTGATCGACGCCGAACTGAGCCGCCGGCACAACGACTCGAACGTGGTGTGCGTGGCGGCCGACCTGATGGGCGAAGAGCAGATCGAGCGAATGATCCGCGCGTGGCTGGCAGCCGAGTTCGAGGGCGGGCGCCACACCCGGCGCAAGGAGAAGGTGACGGCCTACGAGAAAGCCCACGAGCGCCCGGCCTGACCGTTCGTTACACCTTCGCCCGCGGCGCGAAGCGCCACACCAGCGCGGCCAGCCCACGCGCCAACCCGCCGGCGGGCGGCAGTTCGTTCCCCTCGGTCGGCACGCGCAAGCGTGCCCACGTCACCCACACCGCCGCCCCGCACAACACCAGCGCCTGCGCGTTGACCAGCAACCCGCGCAGCGGCCACGGGCTGGACGCCTTCAAGATTACCAATCCGAGGACGAACCCGACGGCCGCGACCGCCCGCACCGGAACCGGGCGCCGCGGGTCCGCCGCGACCACGAGCAGCACGAGGGCGGGAACAACGAGCGGCACGAGGTGGTACGCTTCCAGGTACGGGTTCACCGCGACCGGACCGAGGACGAGCAGCGACACCTGCGCGAGGATGCTCGCCCCGTCGCGCGGCCGTTTGCCCCAGCACGCGGCGGCACCGGCTGACCCGACGGCCACCCACAGCGCGCACACCGCCAGCGAGATGCCCTTCGCCAGCGCCGCGTCGCCAGCGGCCGCGAACAGCGTGGCCTTGTCGAGCGAGATGAGGATCGGGTGGTTGTGCTTCGTCCCCGCGTCGGTCGCGCGGGTCAACTCGCCGACCCACCCGCCGTACACGTCGCGGAAGCCGTCGAAGCCGAACAGGACGGCCGGCACCGCCACCCAGAACACCAGCGAGAACGCGCACGCCCACGCGAACGCCTTCCACCGCCGCGTCCACGCGAGGTACGGCAGCACCAGCACCGGGAACACCTTGAGCGCGACGGCCAGCGCGAACCAGAGGCCGGCGGCCGTGTCGCGCCCGGCGGCGAGCGCCGCGCACCCGAACAGCACGGCCGCGAGGACGATCAGGTTGCAGTTCACCGACCGCATGTCCCACTGGAAGTAGTACGCGACAACGAGGTGCGCGAGCGGTAGCAGAACGAGTAGCCCCGGCCGCCGGTGAAGACCGAGGACGCGGGCGAGCGTGAGGTAGCACGCCCCGGCCGCGAGGCCGGTGAGCGCGAGCCAGACGGCCGCGGAGACCGGGAACGGGAACACCGCGCTCGCCGCGTGGACCGCGGCGGCCGACGGCGGGTACGGGTACGGGTAGAGGGTCGGGTACTGGCGGGTCTCGACGACGTGCCGGCCCGCGTCGTACAGGATGCGGTAATCGACGACCGACTCCGGCCACGGCACGGAGCCGAACACCGTGCGCCCGGTCAGGTCTATGAGGAGCCAGGCGACCAACCCGACGACAGCAACGACGTCCCAGCGGCGCCACACGCGTTCGTATCCCGTTCGCATCCGACAACCCCCCGCGAGCCGCTTACCGCCGGCAAAGCTCGTGGATTCATCGGAGCGTGCAACTGCGGGGGCTTAAACGAAAGCGAGTTCGCCGCGGTGGGCAAACCCAGGTGGAGCGAACAACTGACACAACTCGCCGATCCACGACGGGCGCTAGCGCAGATGGCCCCTCGATTTCATCAACTCGACGATGCG
>CANLGS010000713.1 GCA_947490035.1 Gemmataceae bacterium | reverse complement strand
GTGAACAACCTGCGCGACGAACTGCCCGAGATGAAGGACCGGCTCACCACCCCGGACGTGGACCTGAAGCTCGTCATGGACCAGTCGGTGTACGTGAAGAGTTCGATCGACAGCCTCCGCGACGAAGGCATCCTCGGCGCGATCCTCTGCTCGCTTGTCATCCTGCTGTTCCTCGGCGAGTGGCGCATGACGGTGATCGCCGTGCTGACGGTGCCGGTCGCGGTGCTGGGTGCAATCGCGTGTCTGTATGGTGCGAACCAGACCATCAACGTGATGACGCTCGCGGGGCTGGCACTCGCCATCGGCCCCTTGGTAGACAACGCCATCGTGGTGCTGGAGAACACGCACCGGCACCTGGGGCTGGGCGCGAAGCCGAAGGAGGCGGCGTTCCTCGGTGCCAGCGAGGTGGCGATGCCGGCGCTCGCGGCCACGCTCTGCACGCTGCTGGTGCTGGCGCCGCTGGCGCTCGTCCCAGGCTTGGGGCCGTTCCTGTTCAAGCCGATGTTCCTGGCGGTCGCGTTCGCCATGCTGGTCGCGTACCTCGTGTCGCTGACGTTCGTCCCGACGCGGTGCGCGGCGTGGATGAGGTCGCACGGGCACAAGCCCATCGAGTCCCACGGCTACGACTACGGCGACCGCAACGAGCACGAGAACCCGCCGGCGAAGGGGCCGCTCGGCCGGCTGTACGAGAAGTGGGAGTCGGTACTCGACGGCGTCTTCAAGGGGTACGCCCGCGCGCTCGTGGCCGTGCTGAAGGCGCGCGTGTGGGTGATCGGCGGCGCGTTCGCGCTGCTGGCGCTGGTGGTCGTGCTGATCGGCCCGCACCTGCGCCGCGAGTTCTTCCCGGAGGTGGACGCCGGCGCGTTCGAGATCTACGTCCGGGCCGGCTCCGGCACCCGCATCGAGGTCACCGAGGGGTACATCGAGGCGGTCGAGAAGTACGTGAAACTGAAGACCGGCGAAGACCTGGAACTGGTCATCAGCGAGCTGGGACTGACGGCCGACTGGTCGGCCGCGTTCACGCCCAACAGCGGGCCGATGGACGCGGTGGTGAAGGTGCAGCTCACCCCCGAGCGCGCGAAGTCCGCCCAGGAATACGTCGCGATCCTCCGCGACGGGTTCGCCAACGACCCGGAGTTCGACCGCCTCCTGCAAGAGACCTACGAGCGCAAGATCGCGGCGAAGGAACTGCTGGACGGCGTGGCACCGTTCTCGCGCGTCAACCTGGAGTTCGCGTTCGACTCCGGCGGCATGATCCGCTCGGCGATGAACGAGGGGAAGTCCACGCCGCTGAACGTGAAGATCACCGGCAAGAACCTCGCGAAGAACCGCGCGGTGGCCGAACACATTCTTGCCGCGGTGCGCGGCATCGACGGCGTGGTGGACGCGCGCATCATCCAGCGGCTCAACTACCCGCTGTACGTCATCGAGGTGGACCGCACGAAGGCCGCGTCGCTCGGCCTGAACCAGATGGAGGTGATGAAGAACGTGGTCGCGGCGTTCAACTCCAGCGTGCAGTTCAACAAGAAGAACTTCTGGATCGACCCGGTGAGCCACAACCAGTACTACGTCGGCGTGCAGTACCCCGAAGGCGACGTGACCACGCTGGAGACGCTGCTCGACATCCCGATCACCAGCTCGACGCAGAAGAAGTCGGTCAGCCTGCGGACCATCGCCACGCTGCGGCCGGCGCAGGTGCCGTCGGAGATCGTCCACACCAACCTGCAGCCGACCATCGACCTGACGATGGGCGTTCAAGGCCGCGACCTGGGGCACGTCGCGGACGACGTAACCGCGGCGGTGGCGCAGTTCGGCAAGGAGCGGAAGGACGGCTCGTGGACGCCGTTCGACCCGGACGCGGCCGACCAGAAGCCGATGGAGGGCGCGCGCATCGCCATCAGCGGCGAGTACCAGAAGATGCTCACGACGTTCCGGTATCAGGCGATGGGCATGGGCGCCGCCGTGCTGCTGATCTACTTCCTGCTGGTCGCGCTGTTCCGCTCGTACATCGTCCCGATTGTCGTGCTGTCGGCGGTGCCGATCGGCGTGATCGGCGTCGTGCTGGTGCTGTTCGTCACCGGCACCGCGCTAAACATCCAGTCGCTGCTCGGCGTCATCTTCATGGTGGGCATCGTGGTGTCGAACACGGTGCTGCTAACCGACTTCGCGCTGAACTTGCAGAAGACCGAAGGTATCGGGCCGACGGAGGCGATCCGGCGGGCCGGGGCGATCCGCGTGCGGCCGGTGGTGATGACCGCGCTGGCGACGTTCTTCGCGCTGATCCCGATGGCGCTGGGGCTGGCGCGCGGCAGCGAGGCGAACGTGCCGCTGGGCCGGGCGGTCCTCGGCGGGTTGGTGGCCGGGCTGTTCACCACGCTGTTCGTGGTGCCGTGCGTGTACTCGCTGCTGGTGCCCACGAAGCTGGGCGAAGCGAACGAACCGCTGCCGGGCGATCCGGGCCACGGCCCGACGGAGGTGATCGTCAACCCGCCCGCGGACGGCGACGCGCCCCCGGCGGTGTGAGCGAAGAGTTCTGCATGGTAACTCGGAGCGTTCCAGGGGTTGCGCTCGCGGAGCCTCGCTGCACCCTGGCTACCATCCGCCGCCCCTTCCGGGCTGAAACTGCCGCGTAACCTCACGTTGTCATCCGCTCACGCACGGAGAACTCGCATGTTCACGCGATCATTGCTCGTCGCCCTGTTCGCCGCGGCCGGCGCCGCGCACGCGGAGGAACCGACGGCGCGCGAGGTCGCGTCGCACGGCTACTCGCAGGCCGTCGAACTCAAACTCGGGAAGACGCGCGCGGTCCTGTGCCCGCAGGCCGGCGGGCGCGTGCTGGAGTTCTCCGTCAACGGCACCGACGCGATGTACTTCGACGAGGCCGAGAAGAACTGGAAGCCCGGCAAGCCCGGACCGATTACCGCGGGCCGCTTCGACTACGGCCCGGAACTCACCGTTACTGCGCACCCACGCGCGTGGTCCGGCGAGTGGACCAGCGAGATCACGAAGGCGAACGCGGTAAAGCTCACCAGCCCGAAGGACGACGGCGGCATTCAACTCACGCGCGAGTTCAGGCTCGTGCCGCACGGCACGTCGGTCGGCCTGTCGTGCAAGCAGACGATGACGAACGTGGGAAAGGACACACGCGAAGTGTGCCACTGGGGGCGGTCGTTCTCGCCCGGCGGCGGCATCTGCGTGGTTCCGCTCGGCGACC
>CANLGS010000712.1 GCA_947490035.1 Gemmataceae bacterium | reverse complement strand
TCTCGCCGGCGAAAGCTACGCAGTCCAGATGCCTACACCACAAACTGATACACTACCTTCCCGCTACTTGGTTCACCGCTGTTGCGGAATTGTGCCTCGGTCGCGCCTTATTTGAGCGCAACCCTTCCCCAAAAACGCGTTAGCGAGCGGATTCGGAAGCCCATTTCAGCGCCAGCGCCCGGTAGTCGGCTGTCAGCCGTGCGAGTACGGTTTCGCGCCGCTGATCGTCACCGCTGAGGAGGCGCGCGACGCGCAGGATGGCGTGGCCCGCGAACAGCAGGCGCGGGTCGCGCACCTTCGGGTTGGACGCTTCCAACGTGCAGCGCATGCCCGAGTCCTCGCCGAACAGGTCGAACAGTTCGACGGCGACGGTCGCGAGGTCCGCGTCGCGCGCGATCAGCCGGACGGCGATCCGGTCGGCCACCGCGCGGCGGCGGGCGCAGAACTCGGCCTTCGCGTCTATGTCGGCCCGCTCCTCGACGGCGAGTCGCTGCTCCTCCTCAGCGGCGGCCAAGTTCCACACGTCCAGCCCCATTCGCCGGGACCATTCGGGAGCAAGCAGGTGAGCACCCGCCACACTGGCACTGAGAGCGATGAGGACGGCGGCGGAAGCGGCACCGGGGCGTCGGATCGTAGCCATATCGGGAACCTCGTGGAGTGCGTCGAAACGCGGCGCGGCCGGGAACGAACGTCCGACCCGGCGCGCGAGCGCGGGTCGTCGGAGAGGTTCTAACGTTGACGACTCGGGCACCTCCCCAGGGGGCGGGCGCGAGTCGCGGGGAGGAGTTCCGCCTGGGGAGTAGGCGGCGAGAGGGTTCGGCGGTCGGTCATCTGTTGGAGTTCGGCGTCGAGTCGCCGGGAGAGGGCGTCGTAGCCGCCGGCTGGGGCGCGGGCGAGGGCGTACGAGATCACGTTGCGGGCCGCCTTCTCCTCGTAGGTGGCGCCGGGGTAGGTGGCGCGGATCGTGGTCACGTACTCCGGGCGCGAAGCGTTCAGTTCGATGAACTTCGCGGTCGTCTCGGCCAGCGTGGCGTGGTTGGCGATCAGTTGGCCGATGATCGCCTCCTTCACCACGATCCGGTGGCGAATCTCCTCGTCCTCGTCGTCCAGTTGGGCGCTCAGGTCCGACGATTCGCGGAGTTGGTCGTTGAGAGCAGGGACGTTCCACACGTCCGCGCCGATGGACTTCGCCAGCGTCGGGTGCCCGGTCAGGAGGGCGAGAGCGGCGAGGGCGGCGAGAGCGGCGCCGGAGGTCAGGAGGCGCGAGCGGGTCAGCAAATTCGCGAACAAGATGTCGTCTCCGTCGAAAGGGCGGGTGAGGCGGGCCAACGACACCCCCGTGGACAACCGTCAGGGACGGCTTCGCGGTGTGCGGTCGGAGGTTGGGGCAGCGGGCCGCGCGGTCGTGTGCTTTCGCACGTTTGAGCCGCAGTCGGGTGAATCCGCTTCTGGCAAGGGCCGTTCTCGTTCCGCGTCGGTCTTCCGGCTCTTCCGGTCTGATACGGGCGCGAACGGCAGGGGGTGGGTTTCAGCTCTTCGTTCTTGGGGTAATTCCGGCTACCCGAGGGAATCTTACACTCCTATGACGTGACCGACAAAAGTCTGTTTCAGGGGTAACGAACCCCCAAAACCAAGGCGATTTTGACGACAGTTTCGCCGAAAATCGACTTTTGTCGGTCACGTCTCCTATGTCATGTAACACCAGAGCCGGGGAGCCAGTTCCGTAAATCATTCTTGCGACTTGAGATGAAGACGGAGCTTGCGAACTGCGAGTTCCGCGTGAGTATTTCGCGGCGCGCGAACTTCTGCCTCTGCCGCGGGCGGTTCCTGCCCGACTTCCCGACATCGCGCGAGCGGTCAGGTCGAAGTTCTCCCTCGCCCCGCAAAGCCGGGGCGAGGGGTCCAAACGCCTCACGCGGGTGGTTCGCGTGGGCTCGGCGTATATGATGTGCGAACCGGCCCCGCGCGCGAGACCCCGATGACCCCGCCCGACCCGCCGTCCGACAACGCGATCCCGCGACCCGCGCCGCCGAAGTGGCGCGAGCCGGACGCCGTGCGCGCGGTCGTGTTCCTGCTCGTCGGCGCCGCGGCCGGCTGGTACCTGATGCTCGAACTCGCGTCGGTGCTGCGCCCGCTGTTGGTCGCGGTGTTCCTCGCCTACGTGCTGATGCCGTATCACTCGCGGTTGCGGAAGCGCGTCGGCACGCCGGTGTCGATCATCACCCTCGCGGGCGGCACGGCCGGCATCTTGGTGGGGTTGGCGTTCATGACCTCCGCCAGCGTACTGGCCCTGCGCGACGACGTGCCCAGGCTCGAAAAACGCGCCGACGAACTCCTGACGCAGTTGGAACGCTTCGTCGCGGCGAAGGCGCCGTGGGTGACGCCGGTCGATGCCGGGCAACCGGTGCGCGTGCAGGTGAGCGAGCAGATCTCGTTCGTGGTGCGGGTGATCCTCAACGTGGCTGCGACCGCCATCGTCGAGGCGTGCGTGATCGCCCTGTATCTGCTGTTCCTGCTGCTCGAAGGGGCGCGGTTCCCGGACCGCGTGCGCCGCGCGTACCCGCCGGCCCGCGCCGAGCAAATCCTCCAGGTGGCCGGCGAGGTGAACTCGGCCGTCGTCAGTTACCTGAAGGCGAAGGTGAAGTCGAGTCTGTTCCTCGCGGTCCCGGTCGGGGTCGTGCTGTGGGCGTTGGGCGTGAAGTTCGCGCTGCTGTGGGCGGTGCTGACGTTCCTGTGCAATTTCATCCCGTACATCGGGACGGTGGTGGCGTACGCGCTGCCGGTGGGGTTCGCGTTCCTGTGGCCCGGTACGACGTGGGAGCCGTTCGCGGCGGCCGGGTTGTTGCTGGTGTGTCACGCTGTGTCGTCGTCGGTGGCCGAGCCGATGATTATCGGCAACGCGGTCGGCGTCAGCCCGCTGGTGATCCTCGGCTCGCTGGCGTTCTGGGGTCTGCTGTGGGGCGTGCCGGGGATGTTCCTGGCGGTCCCGCTGACGGCGGTGATGATCCTGGTGATGGAGCGGTTCGACCAGACCCGCGCGCTGGCGAAACTCCTCAAGGGCGGGTGAAGAGGACAGGAGACAAGGAGACAAGGAGACAGGGAGACAGGGAGACAGGACGGGAAGACGAAGCAAGCCGTGCGACTGCGGTCGCACGGCTTTTTGCGTTCCCTGTCTCCCTGTCTCCCTGTCTCCCTGTCTCCCTGTCTCCCTGTC
>CANLGS010000711.1 GCA_947490035.1 Gemmataceae bacterium | reverse complement strand
TGTCACTTGAGGTCGCGGAGGGAGTTCCAACCGAGGTAGATGACGACGGCGGACCCGAGAAGGCCAAGAATATCGGCAGTGACGAACGGGTTGTCTTTCCCCCCGCCGCCGAACGGCAAGCCTATGATGAGGTCGAGCAGGAAGACCAATAGCATGAGGGCGCCGACGCCGAGCGCCCCGAAGCAGAGTGCCTTGTCCATCGCCCGACCTTTCCGCGACCCGCGACCGATTGATAACGCGCCCGTTACGGCGAACCCCGGTGTTGGCCGTCAAGATAGAAGGCCGCGCCAAGATTGGACACGGTAAGGGTTACGGACTGTTGAAATTCTACTTGCCCTTCGCCCCGCCGCAACCGACCACGGACGCCTCCAGCGATACACTTCCCCGTGCGCGCCGTGCGAGCGGCACAACTGGCGCAAGCGGCCCGATCGAGAACAGCAAGAGGCAAAGAAAAGAGCCGCAGATGACGCAGAGGAACGCAGATCAAGACAAGAAGAGAAAGGGTGCTTTCAAGAAGTCGGTTCTCTGTCTTCGGTCTTATCTGCGGAATCTGTCTCATCCGCGGCTCTTCCGCTTTCCTTCGTCGCCCGCGACCCGCTAAGGTAAACTCACCCCGCCCGATTCTCCTCCACAAGAGCCGATCATGGCCGTTCCGATCAGCGATTACGCCGTTCACCTGCGCCCCGATGACAACGTCGCGGTCGCCCGCAAGCCGATCCCGAAGGAGACCACGTTCGCCTTCGATGGCGGCACGTTCACGCTCCCGAAGGGGATCGGGATGGGCCACAAGTTCGCGCTCGTGCCGATCAAGGAGGGCGACCCGATCCACAAGTACGGGCAGGTGATCGGCTTCGCCGGGCGCGCCATCGCTCCGGGCGAACACGTCCACGTCCACAACGTCACCGCCGACGTGTTCGCTCGCGACTACGCGCACGCGAGCCAGATTCCGGCGCCGCTCCCGCCGCCGGCCGAGTACCGCTCGTTCATGGGCTTCGACCGCGGCGCCGGCAAAGCCGTTCACCAGCGGTATGGCACACGCAACTACCTCGCCATCATCAGCACGGTGAACTGCTCCGCCAGCACGAGCAAGTACATCGCGGACCGGGTTCGCGGTTTGGGTCTGCTCAAGGACTACCCGAACGTCGATGGCGTGATCGCGATCGTTCACCGCCAGGGCTGCGGGATGCAGTTCGACGGCCCGGACCACCAGCAACTCGACCGCACGCTCGCGGGGTTCGCCCGACACCCGAACGTCGCGGCGTACCTGCTCGTCGGCCTCGGCTGCGAGATCGTTCAGGCGTCGCACCTGATCGAGAACGAGAAACTGAACCTGCTTCAGCTCGACGGCACGAAAGGCACGCCGCTCGCGCTCTCGATTCAGGAATGCGGCGGGATCGGCAAGACCGTCGAAGCCGGCGTGAAGGCGGTCGCGGAAATGCTGCCCAAGGTCAACGACGTGCGCCGCGTCCAGTTGTCGGCGAAGCACCTGATCCTCGGCACGAACTGCGGCGGCTCCGACGGCAACAGCGGCGTGACCGCGAACCCGGCGCTCGGTGTCGCCAGCGACATGATGGTTCAACAGGGCGGCACGAGCATCCTCGGCGAGACGACCGAAATCTACGGGGCCGAACACATCCTCACCCGCCGCGCGGTGTCGAAGGAAGTGGGCGAGAAGTTGGTCGAGCGGATCAAGTGGTGGGAGTGGTACACGGGGATGTTCGGCGCGAACATCAACAACAACCCAAGCCCCGGCAACAAGGAAGGCGGTCTCACGACGATCTACGAGAAATCGCTGGGCGCGATCGCGAAGGCCGGCGGCACCGCGATGGTGGACGTGTACCGGTACGCGGAGCCGGTGACGGCGAAGGGCTTCGTGGTGATGGACACGCCCGGCTACGACCCGGTGAGCATGACGGGCATCGTCGCGGGCGGCGCGAACGTGTGCGTGTTCACGACCGGTCGCGGAAGCGTGTTCGGGTGCAAGCCGGCCCCGTGCGTGAAGGTCGCGACCAACACGCCGCTGTACACGCACATGATCGGCGACATGGACATCGACGCCGGGAAGATTCTGGACGGCGTGCCGGGGGAAACGGTCGGCCGCGAAATCTTCGAGAAGATTCTCTCCGTCGCGAGCGGCGAGCAGACGAAGAGCGAGCTGAACGGCGTCGGCGAAGAGGAGTTCGCCCCGTGGTCGATCGGCCCCACCTTGTAACACCGGTGGGCGCCCGCGACCGAGCATTGCTCATCCGCGGGCGCGGCGTTATCGTAGCGGTGGTTTGTTCACGAATTGAGGCGGCATCATGTCCGATCGCATGAAGTCATTGGGAATTGATCGGCTCTCGCTCGAAGAGCGGGTACTCCTGCTCCAAGACATTGCGGACAGCATTGCCGAGGAAGAAAGCCCACTCACCGACGGGCAGCGTGCGGAGTTGGAACGGCGTATCGCCGCGAACCGCGCCAACCCCGACAACGTGATCCCGTGGGAGCAGATCAAGGCCGAGGCTCTCGCGAGGTTCCAGAAATGAGCCGCGAGATTGTCTTCCTCCCAGAAGCCCGCGAGGAGTTCGATACGGACGCCGACTGGTACGAGAACCGTCAAGCCGGCCTCGGCGCGCGATTCACACTCGCCGTGAACGCGGTTTTGGAGCGAATCGCCAAGAACCCCAAAATGCACGCGGTCGTTCTCGACGATGCCCGCAAGGCGGTCGTCTCGGGCTTTCCGTACTGCGTCTACTACCGTGAGGACGGCGACCGCGTCGTCGTTCTCTGGTCTTCCACACATCGCGCGACCCGTCGGAATGGCGAGGGCGCGTTTGAATTGGATGAATCTTCGGAGCGAGACCAACCAAACATGCACCCTCCCCGCGCCCTCAGAGACAGCCCTCCCGACGACGAGGATTGGAATGCGCCCGCAGCCGGGTGGTAAAGTAGCAGTCGGCCCCAACCGGAGGACGCGATGAGCGAGACCGCGACGAAGCTGCTCGAACAGATGCTGCAACTCCCCGAAAGCGAGCGGGTGCTGCTCGCCGCCCAGGTGTGGGAGAGCTTGAGCGAGGCCGCGCGACTGGAACTCAGCGACGAGCCTGAAGACCCAGAGTTCGAGGCCGAGATCGCCCGCCGCAGCGACTCGATGCATGACGGCACGGCAGAACTATTCGACCCGGCCGAAGTGTTCGCCGAGGCACGCGCCCGACTCCGCCGGAAGCGCGAGCAATGAACCATCGC
>CANLGS010000710.1 GCA_947490035.1 Gemmataceae bacterium | reverse complement strand
CTCGCCGGCGAAAGCTACGCAGTCCAGATGCCTACACCACAAACTGAGACACTACCCAACGGTCGTGGCGTCTCGGGGTCAATTTCAGTGCGTGGATTAGCAACCCCAACTGAGTTGCGCAGGTTCGCGAAAATAATTCTGTTTCTCGAAACTTTTCTCTTGACCAAAGCGACGCGCCCGACGAAAGTAGGAGTGTTACAAGTCTATGAGTTCTCTCGGCGTTCACTCCACACATCGTGGATTGTCGTATTTCCTCATTGTCTGTCCTCACTCCAAGGAGCGTCACCATGTCCATGTCGAAGGTCAACCTGGGTCGGCGTGCGTTCACGCTGATCGAACTGCTGGTCGTGATCGCGATCATCGCGATCCTGATCGGCCTGCTGCTGCCGGCGGTGCAGAAGGTGCGCGAAGCCGCGGCCCGCATGCAGTCGTCGAACAACCTCAAGCAGATGAGCCTGGGGCTGCACGCTTGCGCCAGCGCCAACGACGACAAGTTCGTCATCGGCATCGGCTTCTTCCCCGGCTCTACCGCGAGTACCACCGCCCCGACGAACGTGATCCAGCCCTGGACCGTCCACCTCCTGCCGTACATCGAGCAGGATAACGTTTACCGCACGAACGCCCTCGCGACCTTCATCAAGACGTACAGGGCGCCGGCCGACCCCACGTTCACGACCGACACGAACCGCCTTAGTTACTTCGGAAACTCGTTTGCGCTTCCGAACGGTGGCGCCGCCGCGAACCTGAAGGCGACGTTTACGGACGGCACCTCGAACACGATTGCCTTCGCGGAGCGGTTCAGTTCTGGCGTTGGAACGCCTGCCTCGACTCGCACCTGGAATCTCACGAATCCCCCGGTGGCCGGTGCCGCCGGCAACATCGTGAACAACAGCTCCGTGAGTGTGCTCTTCACCCCGACCACCGCGTCCGGGTTCCAGATGAAGCCGGCGTCGAACCTTACCAACAGCACGATCCCCCAAGGTTGCTCGTCCGGCGTACTTCAGGTGGGGCTGTGCGATGGCAGCGTCCGCGGCGTGAGCCAGGGCGTGGCCGTGCTCACGTTCTTCCAGGCCTGCACGCCGGCCGGCGGCGAAGTCCTCGGCGCCACCTGGTAAGCACGAGTCGTTGACTACCGCGGGCCGCGCGCTCTCCGAGCGCGCGGCCCGTTTCGTTTCCGGAACCCATCAAACCGAAGTACGAACCATGCGCCTCGGCGGAATCGTGCTGTGTGGCGGGCAGTCCGCGCGGATGGGACAGCCGAAAGCGTGGCTCCCGTTCGGCGGCGAGTTCCTGCTTTCGCGCGTCGTGCGGATTGCGTGTGAGGTCGCGGAGCCAGTTGTGGTGGTCGCGGCGCCGGGTCAGGACGTGCCGCCGCTTCCACGTGAAGTCGAAATCGCAAGGGACGAGTTGGGGGGAAGAGGGCCGCTCGGCGGCCTGGCCGCGGGTCTGGCGGCGCTGGAATCGCGGTGCGACGCGGTGTACCTGTCGTCGTGCGACGTGCCGTTTTTGCGAGCGGCGTTCGTGCGCCGCGTGTGCGAACTGCTCCTCTTTCCCTCTCCCGCAAGGGAGAGGGCAAAGCAGAAGGCAGGGGAAGTCTTCACGCGGTCTGTGCAGGCTCTCACCCCTCACCCGTCCGCGAAGCGCGGCCACCCTCTCCCGCAAGGGGAGAGGGAGAAGACATTTGCAGCCGTTCCCCGCGTCAACGGTTACCTCCACCCGCTGGCGGCGGCGTATCGCGTCGAGGCGCTGCCCGCGGTTCGCGCGATGCTCGCGGCGGGAAATTTTCGCATGACGGACCTGTTCGAGCGAATCCCGACACGCGTGATCGGGCCGGAAGAGTTAACCGACGCGGACCCCGAACTCGTCTCGCTCCGTAATCTGAACACGCCGGAAGAATACGCCGCCGCTTTGAAAGTGAGGAGTGAGGAGTGAGGAGTGAGGAGTAAAGGCAGAAACCAACATGCCTCTAATCTTCCTCTTCACTCCTCACTCCTCACTCCTCATTCCTCACTCGGAACGCCATGCACCCACACAAGAACAAGCCGCAGCACGACCGCCACGCCGGGACCGACGCGAACAAGGACTTCCTGCACAAGATCAGCCGCGAGCGGATCGACCCGCCGGCGGTCGCGGGCGGCGCGTCGGTCGCGGACCTCATCGACTCCGCGTTCCTCTCCTACAACGGCGGGCGGCTGCGCGAGGGCTGTCAGTTGTTCGTGCGGAAGATGCTCGCGGACAACGGCACCATCGGCCTCGCGCTCTCCGGCGCGCTCACTCCCGCAGGACTGGGGATGTCGTGCCTCGTGCCGCTCGTCGAAGCCGGGTTCGTGGACTGGATCGTTTCGACCGGCGCGAACCTGTACCACGACACGCACTACGCGCTGGGCATGGACCTGTTCCAGGCCGGGCCGAACCTGCCGGATTTGGAGCTTCGCGAGAACCAGGTCATCCGCATCTACGACATCGTGTTCGACTACCAGAATCTGCTCGGCACGGACAAGTTCTTCCGCACGCTGTGTCGCGGCGAGGCGTTCCAGCAGACGATGGGCACCGCGGAGTTCCACAACCTCGTGGGCAAGTATTTGGCGGAGCGCGAAGACCAGACCGGCGTGAAGGGCAAGAACCTGCTGGCCGCCGCGTACCGGCACGCGGTGCCGATCTTCACCAGTTCGCCCGGCGACAGCAGCATCGGGATGAACCTCGCGGCGCTGATGCTCGAAGGCGGGAAGTTGCGCATCGACCCGCTGCGCGACGTGAACCAGAGTGCCGCGGTGGTGTGGGACGCGAAGGCGTCAGGCGGCACCAGTTCGGTACTCATTCTCGGCGGCGGCAGCCCGAAGAACTTCATGCTGCAAACGGAGCCGCAGATTCAGGAGGTGTTGGGCCTGCTCGAAGCCGGTCACGACTACTTCTTGCAGTTCACCGACGCGCGGCCCGACACCGGCGGCCTCAGTGGTGCAACGCCAAGCGAAGCGATGACGTGGGGCAAGGTCGATCCCGACAAGCTGCCGGACTCGGTGACGTGCTACGTGGATTCGACCATCGCGCTGCCGCTGCTAACGGCGTACTCGCTGACGCGAACGGAGAATCGCGTTCCAAAGCGACTGTTCGACAAGTTCCCGGAGTTGACCCGGCGGCTGGAAGAAGGTTACGCTCAGACGATGGCGAAGCGGACGGAGTAACGAAAACATGAGGGCGCGGCCCTCTTGTAGGGTGGGTCGAGTCTT
>CANLGS010000709.1 GCA_947490035.1 Gemmataceae bacterium | reverse complement strand
GCTGACGCAGGGATGATGTCGGGCGGGTCGCCGGTGAGGGTCAGCAGGTGCGCGACCGCGGCTTCCCCTGCGAGCCACGCGGCACCGTTGAACACCTTGGCCCACACGTCGCGCTTCGGGTGCCGGCCGACGAGCCGAAGCCAGTTCCCGAAACCGTCGGCCGGCACCGCGGCCTGCTTCGGGAACGACTCCACAGGCTTGTCGAACCCGAACTCGGACTCGGCCGCGTCGGACACGAGCCACCGGCCGAACGCGAAAAGGTCTTCACCAGGAACATCGCGATCGAATAAGGCTTCCAGGTGAAACGAGCCGGCATCCCACGTCGCGAGCAGAGGCCGGAAGCCGAGCAGGACGAGGTTGTGGTACAGGTGCTCGGCGTACCGCCGGTTGCGCTCGAACACGGCCGCGGTCTTCTCCTCCTCGGTGTGGGCGTCGATGTCCGCCGCAGCCACACGCCCAACAGACGTGCCAGGTGCGAGGCTGTGGTAGCCGATGACGTGCTCGAACGACTCGGCGGTGAAGTGGCGCTTTAGCAGCGCCCACGTCACGACGGAATCTTTCGGCCCCTCGCGGGGCAGGTTTCGCGTCCCCAGCCCGTCAGGGGTCTCCACGTACCCGCCGTGGCGGTCCCGGCGGTTGAAGAACCTGCTGAGCGCCCAGTCGGCCAACTCCTCGGCCCGCGCGTGCCACGCACGCGCCGCGGCGGACGGTGATGCGGTTGCTGTGCTCATCGGTCTTCACCGCCTTCGATCTCGTTCAACTTCGGGAACCGGACGCCGGTGTAACGAACCTCGATCTCGCGCAGGATCGCGAGCAGCCGCGCGAGCGTTTTGGCTTCGAGGGTGCCGGGGTCGATCTCGCCGAACTCCGCGCGCACGCGCTGCTCGAACTCGAAACAAAGTCGCGGCAAAACGTCCGCGGCCAGTTCGCGCGACGGTTCGTGAATCACCAAGTCGTCGGCATCATCGAGAACACAGTCGATGTCGAGCAGCCGCTTTGCGAGCAGGCGCAGCGAGGGTGATTCCGCGTGATCGGATAACCACGCGACGTACTCAAGCGGCACCGCGTCGAGGCGCTGGCCCCGGTGTTTGCCGAATGGCATGCGGTAAGCCGCGCCGTGAAAGTGCGGCGCGGGTGCGGGGTGCGACTGGTGAGTAGACCAGCCCCCGCCCTTGACCGCGGACGGTCGGGAAGGCATGATGATTGAGTCTCCGTTGCGTTGCCGGTTTGGTCGCCGGCGAGTCGTCGTGTGTGGTCTGTTCAGTCGAAGCGCTGCCCGCGGATTGGTCCCCGCGGGCAGCGTCATTTCTCGGCACGGCCCTTCCGCAGTTTGCCCGTCGGCGCACTGGTCGGCGGATCCTCGGACGGCGCCGCGAGCAGTCGGCCGATCAGTTCGCGGAGTTGTTCGTCCGGCTCGTCCGCGAGGGCGCGCTCCAGGGCGGCGCCGAGCGGGTCAGCGGGATCGCTCGCGGGGGCGCGCGGGCAGGTGTCGGTTTTGCTCTTCACGTCCTTGCCTTCCGCCGATGGAAATTCTGAATCGAATCGGTTTTGACTATGGTTTGGCGAACGAAAAAGGCGCGGTCGATTCGACCGCGACTCACGCGCTCGCGACGGCCTGGAGCGCCGGTCGGTAGTAGCCGCGAGCGCGGCACACCTCGCGGATGGTGTCGAGGTCCGCGACCGCGATGAGCCGGATGTGTCCGGCCTGCTGGTGCGGGATCAGCCCGCGCCGCGCGAGCCGCAGAATGTGGTGATGCTGCACGCCCCCGCCGATGGTGACGGCGGCCGTGCCGGTCGTGACGTACTCGCCGCGCTGTTCCATGTCTCCCCCCTGTGTGGCGTCGGTTGCTCGTCGCCCGACAGGGGAATGATTCGACATGAACGGACGCGAAGGAAGGAAAGCGTCTCGACTTGTTTCTCGGAGGTTTCTCGGAGATTCTCGGCGGTTCTCGGAGAGCAGATTAGGCAACGTGCTGAGTGGCATCGGGCAGGATGAAGTAAACCTTAGGGTCGCTCCTTACCCCCTTGCCCCTGAATCCGATTACCTCCTTCAGAGGTAGTGACTTATCCAGGGCATTCCAAAGTTGTCTTACGCGGTCGTTGGATCGCTCCTTCTTGTCGGTGGCTCCGTCTCCAATCGCATTCATTTGGTTTACGGTCAAGCCCTTCGGGTTGCGCACCAGGAGCATGACCGCGAACGCCTCTCCTGGTGCGAGTTTCACGCTCTCGCCACGGACCTTGATTTCGTAACGGTTCGCGGTCTTCGCCGCGCACACCCCACCGTACTCCCCTTCGGCCGGGCCGTTCGGCTCTGCGGGAGCGGTCTCGCGTCGCGTCGTCGCGAACTGGCCAATGGGTTCGGCAATGCGCTGCGCGGTCGCGGTCGCCACCTCTGGCTCGCCGGCTTCCGGTTCTCCCGCGCTCGCCGGGTCGGGCTGCGCCTGCTCGCCGGCTTCCATGAGATCGGCCAGCAGGTCGCATGTGCTCGCTCTCACGTTACCGCCGGGCGAATCCAGGTGAGCCGGCACGACCGCGGGGGCCCAGCCCCCGCCGCGAGCCGATTCCGTGAGGATGACACGCCCGCGATCATCGAAGCCACGAAAGACGCCACACACTTCGTGACCGCCCACAATCTCCATGAACAGGTTGTCAGGGCATCGGATCAGACGCGCGTGGGAACCTGGCGGAAGCGGTTCGAGGTTCTTCGCGGTGTCGCGGTGGATCTCGATCAGTTCGAGCAAGTCAACTTGCTCGGCTGGGATCACGCCGGCGTCGGCCGCGCCCGTTAGGAATTTGCCACAACTCTTGACAAGCCGTCGGAACTCGACCGCGAGTTCGGCGAGTCGCGGCGGGTTGGTAGCGGCGCCGAGTTGGTCACGCTGAATGCGGCGGAACGACTCGGCCGCAGCCCGGAACTCGCGTGCGTAGCGGGCGGTCAAAACAGACAGCGGAAGGGTTGCCATGCTGATTCTCGCGCTGGTGAAACGGGCCGGCCCGGTGAGCGTCGGCGGGCGCGAGCGCCGCTTCCACTCACCGGGCCTTCGTCGGTAGCTACTCCGCCGGCCCGTCTGGATGTTACCACTGACGCGCCGCGGCGTTCAATCCGCGTTTGCGTCGGCGTCACCCGCCTTCGTCGCCGGCGCCCCTGACGTGAGCCAGTTCTCTTGGTAGCCCGCCGCCACTTTGAGGACGTCGGCCGCCCTCGCGGTGCGGGCGCGGCGCCCCGGTATGC
>CANLGS010000708.1 GCA_947490035.1 Gemmataceae bacterium | reverse complement strand
CAGCCGGTCTTCTGGTCGGCGGTCAGTGCGTCCTCCATCTGCTTCATCATGTCCTTGCGGAACGCGAACAGGTCGGCCTTGCGCTTCGCGTCGTCCTCGTTGCCGAGGTTGTCGAAGTAGCGGTCCGCCTCGCCCCTCTGCCGCTCCGCCAAATCCGCGACCTTCTTCTTCTGCGCGTCGGTGAGCTGGAGCAACTTCTCCACCTTCGGGTCGCTGAACGCGGTCACGCCGCGAATCCGCCAGTCGAGTTGGCCGAGCCGCTTCCGCTGCGGCGCGGTGAGGCTCTTCGCGGCCGAATCGCCGAGCAACTTGTCGATCCCCTTCTTGTGTTCCTTCTCGAGTTTGTCGAAGGCGTCCTCGGGCGCGTTCGGCTGCCGCGACAGCACGTCGATCTTCTTCTCGTACTCCTCTTCGAGGTCGGCCAACCCGTCGAGAATGACGATCCGCTGTTCGGCGGTCATCTTCAGTTCCTTCTGCACCTTACGGTGCTGAAGGAGTTTGACGGCGGACGGCGAAGCGGAGTCGTCCGCCTTCGGCGCCGGCGGCACGGGAGCCGCGAACAGCGCGGACGTGAACATCACCGCGAACAGGGACAGCGGAATCGCGCGTCGTAACACGGCACACCCTCGATCTGCGGAAGTGAACAACTTGCGCTCTAATTTATCCACACGTTGAGAACCGCACCACGGGGAAACGGCGATGATCTTCCACGCCCGCCACTACGCCACGAGCCGCCCGGTCGCGGTGACCGTCGAAGCCGGCCGCATCGCAAGCGTCACCGATTCCGACCAGTCGCCGGAGGTGTGGGTCGCGCCGGCGCTGTTCGACCCGCAGATCAACGGCTGTCTCGGCATCAGCTTCAACTCGCTGTCGCTGAAGCCGGAACAGGTGCGCACTGTTAGCGAGGTGTGCCGTGCGCACGGGATCGGCGCGTTCGCGCCCACGCTCGTCACGAACAGCTTCGACGCGCTGCACCACGGCTTCGCCACGCTCGCGAAGGCGCTCGACGCGGACGCGGAGCTTGCGCGCCGGATGCCGTGCTTTCACCTGGAAGGGCCGTACCTGTCCGGCGACAACGGCCCGCGCGGCGCGCACCCGAAGGAGCACACCCGCGACCCGGACTGGGACGAATTCCAGAAGTGGCAGGACGCGGCCGCCGGGAAGATTCGCATGGTCACGGTGGCGCCGGAACGGAACGGCGCGCTCGCGTTCATCGAGCGCCTCACGGCGTCCGGTGTGGTGGTCGCGATCGGTCACACGGCCGCGACCGGCGCGCAGATTCGCGACGCGGTGACCGCCGGCGCAAAGACCAGCACGCACCTCGGCAACGGCTGTCACGCGGTGCTGCCGCGGCACGACAACTATCTTTGGGAGCAACTCGCGTGCGACGACCTACACGCGAGCATCATCACCGACGGTCACCACCTTCCCGCGACGCTGGTGAAATGCATCCTGCGCGTGAAGGGCATCAACCGCGCGCTCATCACGTGCGACGCGGGGAGTTTGGCCGGAATGCCGCCGGGGAAGTACCGCGAGTGGGGTACCGACCTGGAGGTGCTGCCGTCGGGGAAGATCGTGGTGGCGGGCACGCCGTTCCTGGCCGGCAGTGGGCACTTCACGGACCTGTGCGTGTCGAACGTGATGCGCATGGCGGGCGTGAGTTTGGCCGACGCGATCGACCTGGCGTCCGCGCGCCCGCGGCAACTGTTGCGGCTTCCGGTGACGACGATTGAAGCGGGCCAACCCGCGGACCTGATGCTGTTCGGCTGGCAGCCGGGCGGGGAAATGCAGGTGCGCGAGGTGCTATGATTTCCGCCGCGCTACGAGCGCTCGTCAATGAGTCGGGCGAGCGTATCTCGGCAGTCCGCAGCAATTCGTCGGAAGCCGGCGCTGAGTCTGCTCTCTTCGCAGAGGCGTGACCAATACCTCCGCGCGTGATTCGCCACTTCGTGCCACATGCGCAGGTTCAAGGCGGTCGGCGGATGCGGGGCGAATTGCCTCTCGATCAGGTTCGCACCCACCGGCGCGAATACCATCGGCAGCATGTCGTACACCGGCGTCGGAGTCAGTGCCAGTTCCTTTGCCTCTTCAGCGAAGAAGGAAAAGTTGCCGAGGTGCCGGTCGGTGTTCCCGATGAGATCGCCAAAGGTGTCGAGCCAGACCAGCCGGTCGGCATGTTCGGTGCTTAGACTCAGGGACGGTTCGTCAAGGATGCGCTGGCCGGCTCTGCTCCAATTGGTGAAACTATCGCCGAGGTAGTGGCAGTCAATGGCGCACAGCGAGATCACCCCGCGGCGCCCCAGCCTGCCGACTCGGTCGAAGCGGTCCATCTCCAAGTACCGGCTCCCGTCGCGGTCGAACCACTCCGAACGGGGCGCGGGAACACCGGCTTCGCGCAGCACCTCCAAGGCGAGGTACTCGCAGACAAGCAAGTCGCGCCACCGGTCCGCCGCCGCCCCATCGCCGCTGGCGAACTTCACCAGCAAGTGGCGATCTTCGGCGTAGACGGCGAACTTGGGATGTTCGCCCCCGGCCGATGAGCCGGGTTGACCGGCCAGCGCACCAGTAGCGAGGCTCGGGTAGTCCTCCCTCGTTCGCGGTTGCGGTGGCACCGCGAGAAAGCGGTCGAGTGACTCCGCCCCAATAATGAGGTTACCAACGCAGTCCTCGCCGCGCGTCGCCAGCGCGATCAGATGGTCCTCCTCGCTCCAGTCTCTGATGCTCACCGGCAGTCTCAATCCCGGGTAGCGGGACGGGAAGCCACGCCCGATGTAACCCTGGGGACGCATGTCCTCCATGAACGGGGGTAATCCGGGGAATGACTGACTGTCCCCCGACTCCCGCTCCAACCAGCACCCGCTGTCTGCGAGAAAGTGCAGGGTGCCATGCCGGTTTGGGTAGCCAAGTTCGTCCACGCGGAAGACCGGCGCCTGGCGCCCGAGGCCGGCGACCTCCCTCGGCAATGCGTAGCGAGTCGCCACGCTCCGCCCGAACCGGCAGACGCGAGAGCCTGCCGCGCGCACGAGGCGGGACATGACTGGCTGAGAGATTCCAAGTTCCTTCTGAATCTCTTCCCCGCGTAGCAGTCCCCGTCTCCGCAAGACACCAAGGAGCCGATCCACACTCTCCACCGCTCTCTCCGAATAGCTTTGCGAATAGCTTTGCGAATAGCTTTGCGAATAGCTTTGCGAATAGCTTTGCGAATAGCTTTGCGAATAGCTTTGCGAATAGCTTTG
>CANLGS010000707.1 GCA_947490035.1 Gemmataceae bacterium | reverse complement strand
TGGCCGAGGCGTCGAAGAAGGTGAACTCCTGGGTCGCGTTCAGCCCGCCGACGGGGGCCGTCGCGCTCACCACCCGGGTGCCGGCCGCCGTCGTCGTCACGTCGGCGAGTTGGCCCGGGTTGAAGGTCGTGCCGTTGACCCGGAACCCGCCGAACGTGTCGAAGGCGTCGCCGAACCCGCGGTTGTTCACGAAGATGCGGGCGTCGCTGAAACTGAACCCGTCGTTGCTGCGCGAGTCGATGGAGGTGAACTCGGCGTTGGTGCCGGCGAGGAACGAGGCCGACAGGTTGAAGTCCAGGTTGTCGCCGAGCGCGAGACCGGCCAGCGGGCCGCCTCCGCCGATGTTCCCGTTGCCCGACGCGCGCCCGGACCCGAGGTTGATGCGGAACAACTGGGTCGTGCCGCCGACGGTCAGGGCCGCGAACCCGGTGTTCTGCGCCCGGGAGGTGTTGTCGGTCGAGCCCGCCCGCACCGGGGCGGCGGAGGTCCTGACGGCCACCGCGGCCGGGATGTCGAACCCGTTCACGTCGTCGAACAGGATCGGGTTCGTGCCGTCGGTCAGGGCCAATTGGCCGGTCTGGGTGCCGTTGTTGGGCGGGTTCTGGATGAACAGCGCGTCGCTGGCCGCGTCGAGCGTGTACTGGGTGGTGACGCCGCCGGTCAGGGACTGGCCGAAGCTGTTCGTGTACGCGGTCCCGGACACCCCGGTCGAACCCATCGGCAGCCCGGTGATGGCCCCGTCCGGGGCCGCCGTCACCGGCACGCCGGTGTTCGGGTTCAGCCGGAAGTTGAGGCCGGTCGCGGTCGTGATGCGGATGCGGTCCACGGTCGGGTTGAAGTCGAAGCCGTACCCGCCGGCCGGCAGGTCGGTGCCGGCGAACGTGACCAGCCCGGCCGTCGCCCCGACCCGGGTCAGGTCGCCGGTCTGCGGGTCCACGATGTACAGCGAGCCGGTGTTGGCCGTGTCGTTGACCGCCAGCCCGAAGAGCTGCCCGGTCGCCGGGCGGTAGTCGATGCCTACCAGCACCTCACTGGCGGCCAGGTCCGCCCCATCCACCGCCTGGGTGACCGCGCCGGTCGGGTTCCCGACGCTGAACCGCAACAGGTTCGCGCCGTCGGCGGACAGCGCGATTGCGGCCAGGTCGTTCGTCTCCGACTGCTCCTCCAGGGCCAGCCCCCGAACCGCGGCCGTGCCGGTGCCGAAGGTGCCTACCAGGGTCGCGGCCCCGGTCGCCACGTCGATGCTGTAGTACCCGGTCACCCCACCGACCGTGAGCAGCGCGTTGGCCGTTCCGTTCGCCGGATCGTTCGAGGTGCCGGTGGAGGCCTCTCCCCGCTGAATGTCGAACCCGTTGACGGCCGTGAAGTCGAGCGGGTTGCCGCCCAGGGTGACCGGCAGCGCGTTGCCCAGGACCCCGCCGTTCGGCCCGGCCGGGACCGACCCCGTCAGCCCCTGGATGTACAGCGTGTCGGTGGCCGCGCTCAGACTGTACTGCGTCGTCACGCCGGTGTTCTGGAAACTGTCCGTGTACGCGGTCCCATCCACGCTGGTGGTCGCCCCCGAGATGGCCGTGTCCATCTGAACGCCGCCGGCCCCGCCGTCGCCGTCGATGTACGCCCCGGTGTTCGGGTTCAGGCGGAAGTTCTGTCCGTTGCTCGTGATGACTCGGATGCGGTCGGCGAGCGGGTTGAAGTCGAACCCGAAGGCGGTGTCCGCGTCCACCCCGACCCGGACGGCGGCCCCAGCCCCGTCGACAAACTGGTTCGCGGTGACCGGGGTGACGGCGGTCGCCAGCGCGGTCCGCGGGCTGATGTTGTACAGCGTGACCGACCCGGCCGTGGCGTTGTACCCGAGGCCGTACATCATGCCGTTCTGCGGGCGGATGTCGATGCCCACCAGGGTGTCGCCGGTGGCCAGCCCGGTGACGGCGACCGGGGCCAGGGTTCGGCTCGGGTTCACCACGTCGAACCGGACGAGCGAGTTGTCCGCGAGCAGGGCGAACCCGGTCGCCGGGGTGCAGCGTTCTTCCAGTGCCTCGCAGTGGAGTCTGGTCGCGGGCACACGATCGATCGGCTTGGGCATCGCACAATTCCGCAAAGGTGAGAGGGTTGCTTCCAGAAGATAGCCGCTTTTCGCCTGGCTGTCCACACAAATGGGGAAAATGGGTCGTTCCGGCAGGTTCGCGTCGGACGGCATTCCGATCGGGCGGGCCGTGCCGATTTTCTTGACTTGCGCGTTCGGCTGGTCCGAAAAGGAGTTCCGAGTGCCCCGCTCGGGGCGGAAGGGGCTGTGGGATGATCGGACCGCGACGATTCGCGCTGGTGTTGGTGCTGCTGGCGTGCGGCGGGTCCGGGTGCGGCACCGTAACCCGCGCCTGACTCGGCTTGCCGTCCGCCCGGTACGCCGGGAAGCAGCAGTACGGCAGGAACACCGTGGCCTTCTCGGTCCCGTCCGGGAACTTCTTCACCTCCGTGTACGGCGTGAGCCGGTCGCCGGCCTTCGGGAGCGTGTACCGCTTGGGCGGGTCGGCGTACGTGATCTCGACCTTCGCCCCGTCGCGTTTGAGTGCCTTCTCAGCATCGAGCCGCGTGCGCTCGTACATGGCCTCCACGAACGGCGTGGACCAGTGGGCCGAGTGCAACGCGATCAGGGACAACGTGCCCTCCTTGATGCGTTGGATCAGCGGCTGGGCCATTTTGGGCGTGATTTCGGCCTGACACTTGTGACCCCACCAGACGAGCACGTCGCACCCGCGCATGTGTGCCGGCGAGAGCCCCTTCTCGTCGTCCTCGATGCTCACCGACTTCACCGCGAGGCCGGGTTTGTCCTTGAGGTGATCCGCGATCTGGTTGCCCAGGAAGTTGTCGTACGCCTGCTTCTGCTCCGGCTGCCGCTCGTCCCACACCACGACGCTGATCGACTTCGCCTTCGGGTCGGCGGCAGTTACGGTGGCGGGAAGGACGAGCCCGGCGGCTGACGCCCGGAGGAACTCGCGGCGGGTGTTGTTCGCGGTCATGTCGTGGTTCTCCGAGGGTTCAGCCGGGCAGCGTCCGCGACTCGGGCTTGTTGAGCGGGTGCTGATCTTTCCGGCCGTCGGCCACCACGGCCACCCATTCCGCAAGACGCCGGCCCAAGAGCCGACACGCGTCCTGCACGTCGGCGTCCCGCGGCTCCTTCGCGGCCACCGCCCCGTAGTGGGCGGTCATCGTTTCCCCCGCGTAGTCGGTGACGCCGAACACGAGGAAGCCG